>JAAZDR010000175.1 GCA_012512705.1 Bacillota bacterium | reverse complement strand
GTGTGGTGCTTGTACAGTCATCGTAAACGGGAAAGCAGTAAGATCCTGCTTATTAAAATTGGATAAAGTGGACGGTGCAGAGGTAATTACCGTTGAGGGATTAGGTACTCCGGACAATCCGCACTTAATTCAAGAGGCGATGGTTTTGGCAGGAGCAGTGCAGTGTGGTTACTGCACACCGGGGATAATTATGGCCACGAAGGCGTTGTTAGACGTTAATCCGAACCCCAGTACGGAAGAAATTAAAAAGGCTTTGCGCCACAACCTTTGTCGTTGTACAGGGTATAAAAAGATTATTGATGCGGTTAAGCTGGCTGGCAAGTTCGTTCGCGGCGAGCTTTCACCCGACGATGTGCGTCCTAATCCTGACGGACCTAAGTTAGGCGTCTCTCACCCCCGTCCTTCAGCAATGAAAAAGGCCTGCGGCACGGCAGAATTTACTGCGGATATAGCTATCCCCGGGGCATTAGAGTTGGCGACAGTCCGCAGTCCTCACCCTCATGCGCTGATTAAAGGAATAGATTTCTCTGTGGCTGAAGGTATGCCGGGTGTTGTTGGTTTCATGACAGCAAAAGATATTTTAGGAACTAACCGTTTGAAACTGAACACCGATGATCGGCCGGTGCTCTGTGAAGACAAGGTCCGCTATATCGGTGACCCTGTGGCTGTTGTTGCGGCCAGAACGCGCAAAGAGGCGTTAGCAGCGGCTGAAGCAGTGAAGGTAGATTACGAACTGCTGCCGGTGCTAGATTCGCCTGAAAAAGCTATGGCTGAAGGTGCAGTCCAGGTTCATGAAGACAGACCGAATCTCTGTTATAGTCAACCCCAGATCAAGGGTGATGCCGATAAAGCCCTGGTTGAATCCGCAGCTGTAGTTGAGGCTCATTTTAAGACGCAGATAAACCACCAGGCTGCCTTGGAGCCGGAGGCGTGTGTAGCTTATCTAGAAGGCGAAGGCGAAGACGCACAGCTTGTAGTTATCGGCCGCAGTATCAATATTCACAAGCACTTGGCGATGCTGCAGGAGGCTCTTGGCTGGGAGAATATGCGTTATGAAGAGGCTTTTGTAGGCGGCCAATTTGGCATGAAGTTAGATATAACTTCTGAGGGCATTGCTGGTGCTGCAGCGCTTCACTTCAAGAAGCCTGTCCGCTACATTCCGAGCATCGCTGAATCGATGTTGATTACATCAAAACGCCATCCCTTTGATATGAAACTTAAACTTGGCGCAGACCGTGATGGTCGTATTACTGGCTATAAGATCGATATAGTAGTGGATAATGGCGCCTATCTGTCTAACGGTGACGTCGTTGTTAACAGAGCGTTACAGATGCTCTCGGGTTCATACAATATTCCTAACGTTCACGCTACCACTAAATTAGTCTACACCAATAATCCCTGGGGTTCAGCAGCACGGGGTGCTGGTCCGCCACAAGTCAACTTTGCCCTTGAGTGCGCTGTTGATATGCTTGCAGATAAAATGGGGATCGATCCCTTAGAGTTCCGTATGCTTAATTTTCTCAAACCGGGACAGACAAAGTCTACGGGCCGCGTAGTTGAGCAGTGGCCGATCCCTGAGCTCTGTGAAGCTATAAGGCCTCACTTTGAGCGTGCCCGCGCTGAAGCACAAAAATACAGCAGCGGAACAATAAAACGGGGTGTTGGACTGGGAACCGGATCCTTTGGTATCGGCGGCCCTGGCGACCAGGCGATTGTTTCTATAGAACTTAACCCTGATGATGGAGTGACAATCTATGCAGCTGCTGCTGATCCTGGCGAAGGTACCGATTCCATGCTCACCCAGTTGGCGGCAGACGCTTTAGACTTACCTTTGGATAAAGTCCGCTTAGTGACAAGAAACACAGATTTGACTACCGCTACTGGACCTGCTGCCGGTAGCCGCATGACGTATATGGTCGGAGGCGCTCTGGATGATGCGATTAAGAAATTAAAACAGGCGATGAAAGAAGCTGGGGCGACCACATACCAAGAATTAAAGGAAAGCGGTCGACCAGTACGTTATACTGGAACTAAGAGGACTTTGGATGCTGGGCCGCTTGATCCCAAAACTGGCCAAGGGCCTTCCTTTGAATCCCAGGTACATGCGGTTCAGCTTGTTGAAGTGGAGGTAAATACTGAGACTGGTGAAGTAAAAGTCCTGAAGGTGACCACAGCTGTTGATGCTGGTCCGGTAATAAACTTACAAAATCTCGAGGGGCAGCTTGAGGGTGGTGCTGACCAGGGTGTCGGTTATGCTCTACGCGAAGAGTATATTGCCGGTCAAACTAAAGACTGGGTTACCTTTAAGTTCCCAACCATACGTACATCTTTTGAAATGGAATCAATACTCCGTGAGACGCCGAGAGTGCGGGGTACAGGGAAGGGCTCTACAGGCATCGGCGAGATGACCATGATTCCTACTGCTCCAGCAGTTATTAACGCAATTAAGGATGCTGTTGGGGTTTGGATCTGTGAGCTGCCCGCAACTCCAGAGAAAATCAAAGCAGCTTTAAAGGCAAACAGTTAAAATATATTAATCGAGAAAATGGACAACCAGCCTACTCGTGGCGGATCCAGGTACGGTTATTTTGCAGGCCGTAAGCTGCTTGTTGATCAAGAAGGCTTTCTCTGGAATCCCGAAGACTGGAGCAAAGAGATCGCTGAGGCTATAGCACGCGAACAAGGGTTGGAGGAACTCCAGGGAAAACACTGGAAAGTGATAAACTATATGCGTAAGTTCTATTTTGAAAATGGGCGCGCTCCCTTGAATAGGCAGTTAGCAAAGGACACAAAAATAAGCATGCTCGAAATCGAAGCATTATTTCCTGGAGGAATCAAATACGGAGCTCGCCGTATTGCAGGTCTTCCCAATCCTAAAGCTTGTTTGTAGGTGTGATAAATGGACAACCGTTTAATCTATTTAGATAATGCGGCTACCTCGTTTCCTAAACCCCAAGAAGTATTAGAAAAAATGATCGATAACTATTCCCGGCTGGGGGTTTCCCCCGGTCGGGGTAGTTATGATCTGGCGATGGAATCTGCTGAGCTGGTCTCTCAAACTAGAGAAAAGGTTGCTAATTTCTTCGGTGCTTCTGACCCAGAGCGGGTTATTTTTGCCTCTAATGCCACGGATGCCCTTAACTTGGCCATTCAGGGTCTAGTTAATAAAGGCGACCATGTGATTTCTACACGACTCGAGCATAACTCCGTGCTGCGACCGCTATCCCATTTACAGAAAGAAATTGGCATAGAGGTCGATCTGGTTGGCTTTGACCAGTGGGGCAAAGCCAGTGTGGGAAGCATTGAAAAGGCTATAAAACCAAACACCAAATTAATAGTCTGCACCCAAGCCTCCAATGTTCTGGGCACTGTACAGCCTGTAGCTAAAATTGCGGAAGTAGCTGCCGCATACGGCATCCCGTTGTTAATTGATACAGCCCAAAGTGCAGGACACGTTCCAGTGGAGATGAGCAAATGGGGGGTAGACGCTGTTGCTTTTACCGGCCACAAAGCGCTGTTGGGGCCCAGCGGCATCGGTGGGTTGGTTCTTTCTCCTGAACTAGACGTTAAAACTACTCGATTTGGCGGAACTGGATTTGAGTCACGCAGCCTTTTCCATACTCAAAGCTATCCATATAGATTAGAAGCTGGCACACTTAACGTCCTTGGTATTTTTGGACTTGCAGCGGGGATAGATTATTTGCAAAAGGAAGGGGTTGAACAAGCCCATCAGAAGGAGATGGCCTTGATAAAGCGCCTATATGAGGGATTGAGCACCCTTCCTGGAGTAAAAATTTACAGCCCTAAACCCACAGAGTGCGATGTACCGGTGCTTACCTGTATAGTGGAGGGAATGGCACCTGAGGATGTGGGCAGTATCTTGGATGGGGATTTTGCGATTGCTGTCCGAACAGGCCTGCATTGTGCTCCTCTTGTTCACGCTGACTTGGGCACAGACGAACAAGGGGCAATACGCTTTAGCCTCGGCCGGTTTAACACTGACGCGGACATAGATCAGGCACTGCAGGCAATGGAGATCATTTCATCAAGCCGCTAGCTTCCTTAATGAAATAAATAAAATAAATGCTTTTTACAAGCAGGAAAAATTTTTTGCTTATAGAATTTATTCATTAGTATCTACAAAAAAATTTTATAATTAAATTTGTTTTTATTTTTTGCGACCGTTATATGTAGTAAGATATAACGCGCATACTCAAGGAAAGCTGATGGGGGTGTGGGCAATTAAACTTACTTGTGTAAAAACTGAAGAAGCAGTCGGTATGATTATTCCGCACGATATAACGCGGATTGTCAAAGGTGGTTCAAAGGGTCCGGCTTTTAAAAAAGGGCATGTAATCAAGGAAGAGGATATCCCTCTGCTTTTGGAGATTGGCAAGGAACATATCTACTCACTTCAGCTTGAGGATGGGGATGTTCATGAAGACGAGGCTGGTCAGCGTATAGCAGAAGCAGCGACGGGAAAAGGACTTGAACTTAAGGGCCCTTCTGAGGGAAAGGTTGAATTAATTGCTTTAACTGACGGTCTGCTGAAAATAAATATTCAAGCGCTGCAGCAATTAAATAGCCTGCCGGATGTGATTATGGCTACTTTACACAACAATACACCGGTCAAAAAAGGCGACAAGGTTGCGGGTACGCGGGTGATCCCTTTAGTTGTCCATGAGCAGACAGTAGCTAAGGCAGAAGAAATTTGCCGTGAAGGGGCGCCTTTAGTAGAGGTGCGTCAATACCGTTCCTGTAAACTTGGAGCGCTTATTACCGGTCGTGAGGTTTACGAGGGCAGGGTTAAGGATGCCTTTAGTCCGGTAATGAGGGAAAAGGCGCGTTCCTTTAACTTAGAAGAACCGAAAATTGTTTATGCCCCTGATGAGCCCGAGCTCATTGCCTCCAAGATTAAAGAGCTTATTGCCGAAGGCGTAGATCTTGTTGCTGTTACCGGCGGGATGTCTGTAGATCCGGACGATGTGACCCCGCGCGGTATTCGCTTGAGCGGTGCCAATGTGGAAAAATATGGTGCCCCGGTGCTTCCGGGGGCGATGTTTTTACTCGCCTATCATGGTCGTCTGCCGATCGTCGGCGTGCCAGCTTGTGGGATGTATTTTCGTACGACAATATTTGATCTTGTACTGCCGCGCTTATTGGTCGGTGAACGTCCTACTGCTCAAGATCTTGCTGCTCTTGGGCATGGTGGTTTTTGCCGCAGCTGCCAAAAATGCAGCTATCCGCACTGTTCTTTTGGTAAAGGGGGTATTAATTAGATGGAATCTAGAACGCTGTTAGAAGAAGCTGTCCGGTGTTTAAAAGATAATAAGCCTGCCGCCCTAGCAACAGTCATCAGAGCTGCAGGCTCGACACCGGTTAGGGTGGGCGCAAAGATGCTCGTTTACGCCGATGGGACGATACAAGGCAGCATCGGAGGGGGGAAGCTGGAGGCACAGGTTATTGAAGAGGCTCGGCAGGCCATTCTCAGCAGGAAGCCCAATTTTTTCGAGTATCGTTTAAAAGCAGATGATGCTGCTGGCCTCGGAATGGTCTGTGGAGGTGAGGTTTCTGTATTCATTGAACCACTGTTCTCCGCACCAGAGCTGCTGATTGCCGGTGCCGGCCATATTTCTCAATACCTCTCCCAGCTGGGGAAAATGCTCGGCTTTCAAGTAGTAGTGGTCGATGACCGGGAAGACTTTGCCAACAAGGAGCGTTTTCCAGAAGCAGACCGTTTAATTGTAAACAACATTGAACAGACGCTGGCAGAATATGAGATTTCAGCAAACACTTTTATTGTAATTGTTACCAGAGGGCATCAGTACGATCAAGAAGCACTGGAAAAGGTGCTCGATTCCGAAGCTGCCTATTTTGGTATGATCGGGAGCAGGGAAAAAGTTAAAACGGTTTTTGATAATTTGCGCAGCAAGGGTTTTAAAGAAGAGCTCCTCAACAAAGTGTATGCACCGATCGGCTTAAAGCTTGGCGGTAAGAACCCAGCGGAGATCGCGGTTAGTATTATCGCTGAGATATTACAGGTTCGCTATGCCCAAAAAAAAGAATAGGAGGGGATGCCGATGCTTCCGCGCTTTGTGCTGATTAAGGGAGCCGGGGATCTGGCTACCGGTGTGGCGCACCGCCTTTACCGGTCAGGTTTTAAGGTAGTCCTAACGGAACAGGAGAAACCAACAGTAGTGCGCCGTACGGTATCGTTTGCCGAGGCTGTCTTTAAGGGAGAATGGGAGGTTGAAGGTGTCCGTGCCCGCTGCTTGACAGATCCTGTCCAGGCGTTTGAAGTCCTGGCAGCAGGAGAGGTTCCGGTAATTGTTGATCCGACATTGGAAAGCCTCCCAATTCTCAGTCCAGACGTATTTATTGAAGTGACGCTTTCCAAGAGAAATAGCGGTGTGGATAAAGGGATGGCCCCATTAGTAGTTGCTCTAGGCCCCGGATATCATGCTGGCATAGATGTGCATGCAGTTGTGGAGACAGCCCGCGGTCACTATATGGGGAGGGTGATTTATGAGGGCGAAGCAATACCAAACACAGGGATCCCCGGTGATATAGGCGGTTTTACGATCGAACGGCTGCTTCAGGCCCCCTGTGACGGGATCTTTAAAGCGTCTCGAAGGATCGGTGAAACGGTGAAAAAAGGCGAGGTAGTAGCTTTTGTAGATGGGCAGCCGATACGCTCACAGATAGACGGTGTATTAAGGGGTCTCCTGCATGATGGGCTAAAGGTAAAAAAAGGAATGAAAGCTGGCGATGTTGATCCCCGCGCCCAACGTGAGCACTGCTTTACGATTTCTGACAAGGCACGGGCCGTTGCCGGCGGGGTTTTGGAAAGCATTCTCTATTTGAGCCGCAGGAGGCAACTTTCAGTGCCGTTCAAAACAAGGAGGATTCCGCGATGATTAAAAAGAGATTTATACTTACCATAATTCTGCTGTCGTTACTTCTCCTACTGACTGCTTGTACAGGTAAGAATAATGAAGAAACCCAATCCAGCCCGCAGACAGATGTGATCCGCATGGCGGTAGAATACAATACTCATGCTGCTCCGGTATTTGTAGCACAGGAAACCGGGGAACTTTCTGCGGAAGGGGCCTTTGACGCTTATGCAACAGGGGTGGCCCTCTCAGGGGCGCTAACCCAGGGCAGGATCGATGCCGCTTATATCTGCCTGATTCCGGCAATTAACGCTTATGCTAACGGGAATGTTCCGTTAAAGATTCTCTGCGGCACGCATAAATATGGATACGGAATGGTTGTAGATACAAGCAAGATTAAAACTTTACAGGATTTGGAGAAAAAAGAGGTAAAAATCGGCTGCGTTCGTGAAGGGAGTACGGTAGATATTTTGCTGAACAAAATTATTGATCTTCATGGCCTGGACCGGCAAAAAGTTTTGTCGAAAGTGGTGAGGATGAACCCTGCCCAGCAGGTCATTGCTCTTTTTACCGGACAGGTGGAGGCAATTTTAGTTCCTGAACATTTTGCCAGCCTGGCGGCGGAGAACGGGAATTATGAAATGATTATTAAAGGACAGGATCTCTGGCCTGATATGCAGGGAAGCGTTCTTGTCGTCACCGAAGATTTTTACATCAATAACCCGGAAAAGAGTGAAGAACTCTATAGGATAACAGATCGGGCTTGCCGGTTTATTAATGAGCATCCCCGGGAAGCCGCTGCTATCGTCGCTGATAAACTAAATGTTCTTAAAGATACCCTGGAGGATATTGACCTCGACCAAATCGCAAAGGGGCAGGACAGTTTGTCTGCGACTTCCGCGGTTATCGAACAGTCAATGCAAAATTTAGACTATACAACCGCAATTGATTCCGACCATATTCAGCAGGTGATCAATTATGTTTATGAACTTGGCTACATTAAACAAGCTTTCCCGGCAGAAGAAATAATCGCTAAAAGGTAAGGAGAAAATAATGCGCAAAACAATCAGTTCCCTTGCAGGCACAATCCCGGTAATAATTTTTATAGCCTTCTGGGAAGCGGCAGCGAGGCTGGCAGGCAACCAGCTATACCCTCCTTTTTCCACAGTTGTAAAGGAATTCGGCAATTTATTATTTGCCAGTGGAATTCTGTTGCCTAATTTCTTCGCTAGTTTTTTCCGGGTCATTATTGGCATGCTTTTAGGGAGCGGATTCGGTTTTTCCATTGGTGTGT
>JAAZDR010000174.1 GCA_012512705.1 Bacillota bacterium | reverse complement strand
TGATCTATATCAATAATGTCACCGCAAGTATTACTGGACACGATGCAGAAAAAATCCTGTTTAAAAAAATAACGCAGATTATTCCGCCCGAAGAGCTTCCGACATACAAAAATGCCCTCTCCAGCCTGCAAATTTGGGGTTACTGGCGAGGGGAGCTAAAAATACTGAACAGTAAAAGATCTGCAGTTCCTTTCCGGATGACAGCCTCCGCCTTCACCGATCCGGAAGACAACAACTGGGCCTCTGTCTGGGTTGGCCACGATTTAAGCAATTTGCGTCACTGGGAGAAGCAGATGGAGGCGATGGGAAAATATACACTCATCGGTGAGATGGCCGCAAGCATCGCCCATGAAATACGCAACCCCCTGACGACCGTGCGCGGTTTTCTCCAGCTCCTGCAAAGCCAAAACCTGGTTATTAAAAACGAACAGCAGCAAAAATACTACAAATTAATGATCGAAGAAATTGATCGTGCCAGCAATATTATCGGCAATTATCTTAACTTCGCACGCAAAGATCTCCCGCTGAAAAAAAAGATCGAGCTCAATCAGCTCATCGATCACACCGCCATGCTCATCGAAAATGAGGTGCTGCTCCGCAATATCACCTTGGAGATCGAAAAAGACGATAATGAAATTTTTGTCAATGCTGATACCAAGCAGCTGCAGCAAGTCTTCCTCAATATTATACACAACGCCCTTGACGCGATGAACCAAGGAGGTACACTTACGCTCAAAACTGCTATGAAGGATAAAGCACTTGTCTGTATCAAAGACACTGGTGAAGGGATCTCTAAAGAGCTGCAGCAAACGATCTTTGATCCATTCTTTACGACCAAAGGGAAAGGCACCGGTCTCGGCCTCTCCATCAGCCGCCGTATCGTCCAAGAACTTGGCGGTGATATTACCTTTCATTCTGTCCCCGTAAAAGGCACATGCTTTACTGTTTCCCTCCCCCTCTTTGAAGAGCAATCCTAGATAGTCGGGTAAAGACGGCTGATCGCGATTTCGCGGTGCCCGAGCTGTTCCGATAAAGTGAGACTGCCAGAAGCAGTAGCGATTATCCTTTCATAGAGCCGCTGACCCGCCTCCTCCAAGGTTTCTTCACCTAAAATAACCGAACTTACATCAACATCTATATGTTCTTTCATCGTTTTAGCTGTCCGCGGATTGCCGGTGACCTTAATCACTGGTGCAACGGCATTACCTACAGGGGTCCCCCTCCCGGTTGTAAAAACAATGATCTGGCTTCCGCCGGCAACCATCCCTGTAACTGACTCGACATCAAAGCCGGCTGTATCCATTACCAATAGACCTTTCTTTTGCGGTGCCTCACCATAATCCAGTACACCCCGCACTGTAGAAGAACCTGCCTTGTGTACACAACCAAGGGACTTCTCCTCAATCGTCGTTAGGCCGCCCTCAATATTGCCCGGAGCAGGCTGGGCACCGCGAATATCCACACCAGCGCCGCGGGCGCGCTCCTCTGCCCTAGCGATCACTGCCAGCAGTTCTTTCTTAACAGCTTCATTTTCCGCCCGCCGCGCGAGAACCTGCTCTGCCCCGATTAACTCTGTAGTCTCAGAAAGGATCACTGTACCACCGGCCTCTATCAATAAGTCGGACGCTGCTCCCACAGCTGGATTGGCCGCTATCCCTGAAGTAGCATCGGATCCACCGCATTCAAGCCCGAGGACAATATCAGCCGGTTCTGCTGGCACGCGTTTTTGCTTTTGTAAATAATTATAGAAGCCAGCAAGGATTTTACTTCCCTGTTCAATCGTGCGCGTAATCCCGCCTTCTTCTTGGATAGTAATGTATTCCACCGGCTTACCAGTTTTAGAGATCGCTGCCGCCAGCTTTGCTGGCTCCAACTTCTCACATCCCAGACCGACAATAAGAACAGCGCCAACGTTGGGGTTGGCTCCGAGACCGGCTAAGGTTTTAAAGGTTAGAGCATAATCATCCCCTTTTC
>JAAZDR010000173.1 GCA_012512705.1 Bacillota bacterium | reverse complement strand
TGAGGAATATTTGATGCAAGCAGCTATTATTATAAACGATCATCTTATAAGAGTCAAGCACTTTTGGGTTGAATTTTCAAAACGGGCTCCAGGCATTAAAATACTACTGACTGTATTTCTTGGATAGCATATATTTATCGCGAGGCTGTTAAGCGGGATGAGTTAATTTCCGCCTCCAGGATCTGTCCGATCCGCTCGATACCGATAACAATATCCTCCTCTGTCTGTTCACTGAAAGAAAACCTGGCTGTATTATCTCCCCTGCAACCGCAAAAAAAACCTTTACCATCAACAAAGGCGACCTTCTCTTTCAAGCATTTTAACAGTAATTCGTGAGCATTAATGTACGAAGGAAAGGTTACCCAGATGAAAAAGCCTCCCTTGGGTTTTGTCCAGTGAATCTGCGAGGGGAAATAATGCTCCATTGCTTTAAGCATCACTCTACATTTGCGCCTATATTTTTCACGCAGCAATTTTACATGTTGCTCAAAATGCCCTCCCTGATAGAAGCCTAAAACAAGATACTGTCCAAGAATATTGCTACAAAGATCTGTAGACTGCTTTAAAGAAATCATCTTTGTTATAAGTTCCTTAAACCCCAAAACCCAACCCACACGTATTCCCGGAATAAAGATTTTCGAAAAACTGCCCAGATAGATTACCCTTTGTTCCTCGTCCATTGATTTAAGCAGGGGGAGCTTTTCCCCTTCATAGCGGAGCTCACCGTACGGGTTGTCTTCTACGATCAAAAAATCATAGTGCGAAGCAAGTTCCATTAGGCGCCTACGTCTTTCAAAGGACAAAGAGATTCCCGTTGGATTTTGAAAATCTGGGACAAGGTAGATAAACTTAACCTTACCGTTATTTTTAAAAATCTTTTGTAGATATCTTTCCAAAATGTCAGTGCGGATGCCCTTCTGATCCATAGGGATACCGACAAGTTTTCCCTCATAATTTTTCACTGCGCCCAGGGCACCCACGTAACCCGGCTCTTCTACCAGTACAGTATCTCCTGGGTTGATTAGCAATTTGCATATCAGATCAATACCCTGTTGCGAGCCGCTGGTAACAAGAAGATTACTCTCTTCCCCACATACCCCTAAGCGCTGCATATATTCAAGAATGCTGGAACGTAGCTGGCCTACTCCTTCAGTAGGACCATACTGCAAAAAGCTATATCCCGTGGCGGAGATGTTCTCCATAAGTATTTCCTTCACTTGTTCCAGCGGAAAATAATCAGCACTAGGAAACCCTCCGGCAAAAGAAATAACATCCTCTTGTTCCGTTAAACTAAAAAATTCACGGATCGCCGATCCTTTTACCTGCTCAGCCCTTTTGGCTATGAAATCGCCTATTTTGAGACTCATTTTCTGCCGCCTCCGTTTTCTTTTGGTTCAGAAATAAAAAACTCTCATCTCTGCTTCCAGAGACGAGAGTTTGCTCCCGCGGTACCACTCTATTTAACGGTAGTATACCGTTCCCTTAAATAATTTACCATAACGGAGTAAACCGTTTCTACCTACTCCCTTCTTCCAAAAGAGGTTTTAGTAGAAAAATTCCAGGGCGGCTATTTCCCTGCTCCTACCCGGGAACCTTTCAGCCAGTGGGTATCCCTCTCTTTGGGGGCGGATTTCAGGTATTCTTCCCTTTCATCATTGAATTACCTTTATTCTTTTTTTAAGGCATCATAACATAAACT
>JAAZDR010000172.1 GCA_012512705.1 Bacillota bacterium | reverse complement strand
TGCGCGCTGGGCTGTATGGTCGACCTTTATATTAAAGACGGTCAAATTGTTAAAGCGAGGGGAAGCGAGCAATCTGTTCCCGCTAATGGTTGGATCTGTCGTAAGGGTAAATTTGAGTTTGAAAAGGTTGCTGCGGGCAAAAGACTAACTAGCCCTCTGATCCGCGATCATCGACAGGGTGAAGATAATTACCGCGAGGTCAGCTGGGACGAAGCGATCAACTTCATTAAGGAGAAGTTAAGTAAAATAATTCATGAATCAGGAGCAGAATCTCTCGGCGTTATCGGCTCCCCTTGGGCAACGAATGAGGAAAGTTTTCTGCTGCAGAAGTTGGCGCGCGAGATATGGAAAACCCCGCATATAGATTTAAGCGTTTCACATGAGTATCCTCTTTCCATAAGAGCAGTCAGAGACTCTTTGCCAAAGTTCAAAGGCTTTATTTCCGATCTTGGTGCTGCTGACTGTATTGTAGCTATTGGCGCTGATTTAAGTGAAGATTATCCTGTGGCTGCCCAGGAAATTAAGAATGCTGTTCGCTACCGTGGTGCAAAACTATTCCTTCTTGCTTGCGATGATCCGGATCTCGCCAGTATGGCTGCGCTTAACCTGCGACCAAAGCCGGGGAGCGAACCGATTTTTTTCAGGGGGTTGCTGCGGGCAATACTTGAAGAAAACCCTGCACTAAAAAATCAGGCTCAGGCGATTGTTGAAGATTTTAGCGAGTATTCTGCGGAATATGTGTACGATAAGATAGGGGTCAACGCCGAAGAACTTCTTACTTTTGTCAGGATCTATAACCATGCCAAAAGGGTAACGGCCCTTTTTGATGAAGGTTTTCTTTGCCATGAAAATTCCGAATACATTTTAGATGTCTTTTTAGAGCTCGTTTCACTCTCCGGGCAGTTTTCCAGCAAAGGGACTGGAATAATCTCTTTACAAAAATTTCCTAACTTACAGGGAGCCTTGAGTATGGGCGTCAATCCTTATTATCTGCCAGGCTACAAAAAGGCAGAAAAGCAGGGTTTTAGTTGCCGGGAAATGTTAAACCAGGCTGCAACAGGAAAGATTAGGGGTCTTTATATCATGGGTGAAGTCAGAAAAGATATGCTTCATCAGCTGCGCAAGGTTGAGTTCTTAGTGGTACAGGGCCTCTCTCTTTCTGAGACAGCAAAGTATGCAGATGTTATCTTGCCTGGTGCCGCTATTGCTGAGAAAGCGGGGACTTTTACCGCGGCTGATGGCCGTGTACAGCCCCTCCAACAAGCAATTAACCCGCCACAAGGGGTGTGGGATGATTGTCGGATTATTAAAGCTGTGGCCACTGCTTTCAACGATTCATAACATGTCTATAAACGCTTGTGGACTGCCCGGTTTGTGCAGTCCACAAGTGTTTATACTAAACATATAAAATCTTTTCGTAAAAGGGGGCTAGTAAATGAGTGCACAGCTGCTAAGGGGCATGGATGTGGCTCAAAAGATCAGAGGGCAGATTAAAGAAGAGATGGAAAGCTTAAAGCAGAAAACCGGTAAAGTGCCAGGTTTAGCCGTTGTGCTTGTTGGAGAAAACCCCGCATCGCAAACTTATGTTAAACATAAGGAGAGAACGAGCAAAAAACTGGGCTTTTACTCGGAAGTTCATCGCCTCCCTGCAAAAACCACTCAGGCAGAGCTACTGCACCTGGTGGAAGAGCTGAATAACAGTGAGCATATTCATGGTATTCTTGTCCAATTACCATTGCTGGAACATATAAAGGAAGAGGCTGTTATCCATGCAATTAGTGCTGAGAAAGATGTGGACGGATTTCATCCCCTTAACGTGGGGAAGCTGGTGATCGGTGAGCGCTGTTACATCCCCTGTACAGCATACGGTGTAATTAAAATGTTGGAACATGCAGGTATTGAGCTACAGGGAAAACATGCCGTAGTTGTCGGTCGAAGTAACATTGTCGGTAAGCCGGTAGCCTTATTACTGCTGGAACGTCATGCAACAGTCACTGTTTGTCATTCCCGCACCGCCAATCTTGCGGAACTTTGTCGTTCGGCAGATGTCCTTGTGGTTGCCGTTGGCAGGCCGGAAATGATCAAAGGGAGTTGGATAAAACCTGGTGCCGTAGTGATTGACGTGGGGATTAACCGTGTCGGCGGTAAGCTTGTCGGCGATGTAGATTTTAATGCAGCAAAAGAAGTTGCTTCCTGGATCACCCCTGTCCCTGGCGGCGTTGGTCCGATGACGATTACTATGCTTATGGTCAATACTCTTCAATCATTTAAATATAAATTGTTTCAGCGATGAACGTTAGAGCGGAAGGAAGATAACGATGGATATAGAACAATATTTACAGGAAAAAAGGAAACTTATTGATGAAGCTTTGGATAAATTTTTGCCCGCCGATAATCAGCTGCCTATAATCTATGAATCAATGCGCTATAGTGTCTTTGCCGGGGGAAAGCGTCTGCGGCCAGTGCTATTTCTTGCTACAGCAGAACTTTTTCGTGAGGATTTAGAAGGTATACTCCCCGTAGCTTGCGCGATTGAGCTTATCCACACCTATTCTCTGATTCATGATGATCTTCCGGCAATGGACGATGACGATCTGCGCCGAGGCATGCCCACTAATCATAAAGTATATGGAGAAGGGTTTGCTATATTAACGGGAGATGCTCTATTGACATACGCTTTTGAACTTATTGCTCAGACGGCTGAGAAAGAGGATAAAAGTCTGGTGCTCCGTTCGCTGGTCGAGATCGCCCGTGCAGCTGGCACGGAGGGAATGATCGGTGGACAAACACTTGATCTTTTTTTCGAAGGGAAGAAAATTGATAGCCAAACAATTAAAGATATACACAGGCGCAAAACTGGCGCCCTTATTACTGTATCGGCAAGAACGGGGGCCATACTCGGGAGAGCATCGGAAAAAGAATTGGCTCTTGTTACTGGATACGCCCGTGCCCTCGGCCTGGCCTTTCAGATTGTCGATGACCTTTTAGATTTGACAGGCGACGAACAGAAACTTGGAAAGAGAGTAGGGACTGATCGGGAACGGGGGAAGGCTACGTTTCCAGCCATATATAGTGAAGAAGAATGCCGCAAAATGGTAGTAGATTTGTATACAGAGGCTTTAGAATACCTCGTTCCTTTTAAGCAGCGGGGAGAGATGCTGAAAAAACTTGCCGATAAGCTTGTTTTCCGTGAATCATAACACCCCGAGATTTGCTTTCAACCGCCTATCTTGTTTAGAAAATAAAGCTGTGTTATAATTATATACTACATTGAGAACGTAAGTGGCACAGTATCCTAGTTAATACCGCTGTCTCTGAAGGCGGGCCTAAAAATCCGTCAAAGGGCATATCGATGAAGTCCCTTGTGCTGGCCGCCAAAGCCCAGTTGGGGGCTGGTGCTGGGGGTTAAGGAAGTGGGGCGATCTACAATGGCATGTAGGCGTGGACCCCGCTTTCGTGGAGACCCAAGCATGGGGGAACACAGGTTCTTTACGGCTTGGGCTTGAACCTGTTCGTGGTGCGTATTGGCAAGAACATAACGTGTTACGGGCAGTGTAGCCTGCCTTGAGTGGGGCGAGCGGGATAGCTAGGTTCGGCTCAGTATCCGTTGGCCAGCGGATGCTGAAGTTCGTAGCTTGAAACTCGTCTTGCAACAGAGGCTAGAGGATAATGTCGGCTGGTGGGGAAAGCCCCTAGGCTGTTCGGGAACGCCCGAGGTGTACCAGGGATTACGGTGCGAACTAAGTGGTAATCCAGTTCTACGCTCGGCGACGACGTAGGTCAATTTTTAAAGGGGAACCGCCCGGAGGTGACGATGGGTAAATTGACGGGAAAACCTGCTGGACCTTAAGTCGCAATATTTACTTGGTACACTAACACCTTTCCGAGTTTTTTGTGTTGCGATGCCCTCGCTTTGTAGACATGGAGTGACATGATTTGGGGAAACATGTAAGATCAGTTCTGTTCATTTTTTTATTGACCTTCATTCTGACGATTAGTATCAGTACGGCCTCTGAGAGTGTGCTGCAATACATAGGTTTGGAATCTGCAGTGCTTGCACTGTTTTTTATTATACTTGTAGGCGTGGTTTTTGATATTGTTGGTGTTGCCGCCGCCGCATCCGTTGAAGCCCCTTTCCATGCCATGGCATCGAAGAAGGTCTTTGGGGCCAAGGTTGCCTTGCGGCTGGTAAAAAATGCGGATAAGGTATCGTCTTTTAGTAACGACGTAATTGGGGATATATGTGGTACTGTTTCAGGTGCACTTGTAATTACGGTGTTGTTAAAGTTCTTGCAGGAATATCCTGCAAGTTTTTCGCGAGAATCCTTGTTGAGTCCGTTGGCAACGGCATTCGTTGCAGCTCTCACTGTCGGCGGCAAGGCTTATGGCAAGAGATTTGCAATTGATAGGAGCACCAATATTATTTTGTTTGTTGGCAAGATTCTGGCTTCCTTTGAGAGACTGACTTGTTTAAGCGTCCGTCGTAAAGCGAATACTAGAAACGTGAGGAAAAGAAGGTTAGCTAAACATGGAAAGTAGAGGACAGGAGAGAATATGGTAGATGGCATTACGATTACTTGACCAGTTGAACCTTCCAGAGGATCTGAAACTTCTTTCCAGTGAAGAGGCATATAAGGTTGCAGCGGAACTTCGAGATGAGCTAATCACCACGGTTTCCAAAACAGGTGGTCATCTTGGTCCAAATTTAGGCGTAGTAGAGCTTACCTTGGCTTTACACATGGAGCTGGACAGTCCAAAAGACAAGCTCATCTGGGACGTCAGTCACCAAAGCTATGTTCATAAACTGCTTACAGGCAGGCTGAAGCAGTTTCACACATTACGCCAGTTTAATGGGATAAGTGGGTTTGTGCGGAGAGATGAAAGCGAGCATGATATTTTTGGTGCAGGACATAGTAGCACGTCAATATCTGCTGCTTTGGGTATGGCCATAGCTAGGGATCATGCCGGCGAAGATTATTTGGTAGTTGCTGTCATTGGAGACGGCTCAATGGGGGGAGGCATGGCCTTTGAAGCGTTGAATAACGCCGGACAAATGAAGCGTGATCTCATTGTAGTTTTAAATGACAATGAGATGTCGATTTCCGCAAATGTAGGCGCTCTTTCAAGTTACCTCGGACGTTTACGAACGGATCCCACAATTCTGCGTATAAGGAGTGAGCTTGAGCTTGCTTTAAAACGCATTCCGGCCATAGGTCCACATGTTGCAAAGACTGCTGACAAGTTCAAGGAAGCCTTGAAACACCTGGTGGTTCCGGGGATGCTCTTTGAAGAGCTTGGTTTTACGTACATAGGTCCCATTGATGGGCACAATATTGCAGCAATCCGAAGGGGCATACAGGATGCCAAAGCTCGTGGAGGACCTGTGTTGCTGCATGTAGTGACAAAGAAAGGAAAGGGCTATGAGCCTGCTGAAGACAACCCGGAAAAGTTTCACGGAACGGGACCTTTTGAAATTGAAACCGGAAAGCCCGTACGCAAAACCAGAGGTCAGACTTATACAAGTGTGTTTGGAAGAGCCGTGGTTGACTGTGCTTCAAAGGATGAAAAAATTGTTGCAATATGTGCGGCTATGCCTGATGGCACAGGTTTGGATTACTTTAAGGAGAGATTTCCTGAGAGATTTTTCGATGTGGGTATTGCTGAACAACATGCGGTGACTATGGCTGCCGGTCTTGCAGCTTCAGGCTATCGTCCGGTTGTGGCAATATACTCTACGTTTTTGCAGAGAGCATACGATCAAATACTGCATGAT
>JAAZDR010000171.1 GCA_012512705.1 Bacillota bacterium | reverse complement strand
TTGATCTGCCAGGGCGCTCCGGAAGAGGTTGCCTGTGATAAGAAAGTTATCGACGCTTATTTGGGGGAGGAGTTCCAACTTGCTTAAAGTAGAAAAAATCAATGTCTTTTATGGTGATGTTCAGGCGGTTTTTGACGTTTCCCTGGAAGTGAAGGAAGGGGAAATAGTGGCGCTTGTGGGGGCTAATGCAGCTGGCAAATCGACAACATTAAATGCTATCTCTGGTCTTCTCCCTATCCAATCAGGGAAAGTGACCTTTTTAGGTGAAGAAATCACGAACCTGCCGCCGCATAAAATTGTCGAGAGGCAGCTGGTACAGATACCTGAAGGGCGACGTCTTTTTTCGCACCTGACGGTCCTTGAGAATTTGGAACTTGGGGCCTATACACCGATAGCGCGCAAAAACGTTAAAGAAAACCTGGAAAAGGTCTTTGAGCTTTTCCCCATTCTTAATGAACGGCAGTCGCAGCTAGCGCATTCATTCAGCGGTGGCCAGCAGCAGATGCTTGCTATCGGCCGGGCGCTAATGAGTATGCCTAAATTGCTGATACTAGATGAGCCTTCATTAGGGTTGGCTCCAAAGATCGTCATGCAAGTTTTTGATATTGTCTCCAAGATACGCGAACAAGGGACAACAGTGCTGCTTGTCGAACAAAATGTTAAGCAATCCTTGCAGTTAGCAGACCGTGCCTATGTTTTAGAAAACGGCAGATTGGTTATGGAAGGCTCAGCAGCAGAACTGATTGATAATCCTCATTTGAAAAAGGCATATCTCGGTATTTAAGCCCAGGGTAAAAATGTCATGGCCCCAAGACATGAACAATTCTTACCCGGTCATACCCTAACTGCTGTTTTAACATTAAGGGGTGGTAAAGCTGTCAGCGATAAAAGCAATCGTCATAGATGATATTCACCCTGACGGTGTGAGCCTGCTGCAGGAACATTTTCAAGTAACTAAACTCCCAGCACTAACAACAGAAGAACTTGCTGAAAAAATAGAACCCTACCATGTTTTAATGACGCGTATCTCCGCATTTATAGGTGAAAAAGTTCTTTCTAGGGCAGCAAACTTAAAAGTAATCGCTTCGGCAACAACAGATCTCGGCCATATCGATCTTGACATTTGCCGGGAAAAACAGATCACTGTTGTTAATGCACCGGGAGGCAATGCGTCTTCCATAGCGGAGCTGACGATCGGTAGAATGATTGATCTGGCGAGGTGTGTGCCCCAGGCCAATCATGATGTTAAGCTTGGGTTTTGGGATCGCGCGAAATATACGGGAAGGGAGCTTGCTGGGAAAAAGCTGGGGATCGTAGGTTTGGGGAAGGTTGCTCAGAGGGTTGCTGAAATTGCCTCCTGTCTGCAGATGGAGATCCTCGCTTACGACCCTTATATTGCTGAATCAGTAGCGAAAAGGTTGAATATTCTCCTGCTTCCTTTGAACGAACTTTTAAAAGAAAGTGATATTATTACCGTTCACATCCCTTTGACCGCAGAAACAAAAAACCTCATTGCTGAGGCTCAGTTCGCAAAGATGAAGCAGGGCGCAATTCTATTAAATATGGGCAGAGGAGGGGTGGTGAACGAGGCCGCATTATATCATGCTTTAAAGTCCGGAAAACTAGCAGGTGCTGGTGCAGATGTAATGTCTGAGGAGCCTTGCTTGGCATCCCCTCTCTATGAGTTGGAAAATTTTATTGTTACCCCGCATCTTGGCGGGCAAACCCCGGAAGCATTGCGTAGAATGGCTTTGATTACAGCCACAAAAGCAGTAGAAGCTTTGGCTATTTATTCAGTAGATAAATAAAAAAATTATTTTTTAAAAAATACTAGGAGGTTAGTGAGTATGGATAAAGTTAAAGCATGGGTTATAACCGAGCCTGAAAAAATCGAACTTCAAGAATTTGAACGCCCAAAGGCAGCTGAGGCCGGCGCCCTGGTAAAAGTAGAGGCTGTAGGTGTTTGTGGTAGCGACAAGCACCTCCTCGCCGGACGCGGTAAGGTAAACTTGCCTTTGATTGCTGGTCATGAATTTGTCGGCCGCGTTGTCGAAGTTGGTGCCAAAGCCTCAGAAACAATGGCCCTGATCGGGATGGATAAGCTTGAGGAGGGTGATCGGGTAATTGTCGCTCCTGCTTCTACAGCATGCGGCAAGTGTTATTTCTGTAAGCATATGCCTCATCGCCCGCAGCTTTGTGCTAACCGTCTTGTTTATGGTTTCATGAGCTGCGCGGAGCCGCCGCATCTGTTTGGCGCCTTTGCAGAATATGTTTATCTGCATCCCCGTTCCTGGGTATTCAAAGTTCCTGATGGGATGCCTCTGGATAAGGCTGTACTAGCCGAGCCGACCTCGATCGCTCTGCGTGGTGTGGAGCGGGCGATGAATCCCGGAGAACCTTTCTCTGGGCATGGTTATGGCCCAGGTAAAAGCGCGATTGTCTATGGTACAGGACCGATCGGCTGTCTCGCTGTGGCCCATATGCGCTATACAGGGGCAGGCTGCATAATTGTTACTGACTTTGTAGAAAGCCGCTTGGAGATGGCTAAGGAGCTCGGTGCCGATGTCACGATCAATATGTCCGAAACAACCCTCGAGGAACGCCTGGAGATCATTCGTTCCCATACTGATGGAGTAGGACCAGATGTTGCCTTGGAAGCAGCAGGTGCTCCCCAGGCCTTCCAAGAATGCCTGGAGGTCGTTCGCCGCGGTGGAAAACTAGTTGAGCTGGGACATTATACTGATCCAGGAACGACAGAGATCAGGCCCTTTACAGTATGCAACAAGGATATAGATATCCACGGAGCATGGTCAATTCCTCCAATACTTTTTAAAGATAGTCTTACTTTCTTCAGCAAAACAGACCTCCCAATTACAAATATCATTACCCATCACCTAGGTTTTGATGAAGTTCCGGAGGCAATCCGCATGCTGGGTAAACCTGGCGTCGGTAAAGTGATCGTTAATTTCTAATTTATTTTAAAAAGGTTTTGTTTTAAAATAAAGGCAGGCGCTGTTGATTCAGTGCCTGTTTTCCTAATATATGAAAGGAAGAATATTATAATAGTTGATTTGCAGGAGTCTGTGCATTAGATGACGAATAGAATAATTAGTACTGGGCTTTATTTAACCTGTTTTACGATTTTAGTGATATTTAAAAAGCTTTGTTTTAAATTTATATCTAAGATTTATTGTTTTCACAGAGGGTATGCCAGCTTTTTAAATTTTAAATAGGGGGATACGCATGAATAAATTTTTAAGAGTAGATATGAGAAATCAGTCTATAAAAATCGAAGAAGCCCCGGCTAAGTACCAATTTATGGGTGGAAGACGTCTGATTTCACAGCTTCTTTTAGATGAAGTTGATCCTACATGTGAACCCTTAGGTCGTCACAACAAGCTAGTTATTGCACCTGGTCTTTTAGGCGGCACCCCTGCCCCTTGTTCAGGGCGCCTCTCTGTCGGAGGGAAGAGTCCGCTTACTGGCGGAATTAAGGAATCAAACTCCGGCGGTACTGCAGCCGCAAAGCTCGCTCGTCTTGGCTATAAAGCAGTGATTGTCGAAGACCAGCCTCAGGAGGGTTGGTATATCCTTAAAATCAATAAAGACGGGGCGACATTCCTTAACGGAGAGAACCTACTTGGTTTAGATAGTTATGAAGCCTGCAAGCGGTTACGTGAAGAGCATGGGGAAAAGATTGGCATTATCATAATAGGTGTTGCTGGCGAAAGGCAGTATCGACTTGCAACTTGTGCGGTCGCCGATCCAGAAGGTGATCCGGCACGTCATGCTGCCCGTGGTGGAATGGGTGCTGTTATGGGAAGTAAAAAGTTAAAGGCTATTTTGGTAGATGATTCAGGTGCTGATGATCTACAGTGCGCAGACCGTGACGCATTTTTAGCTACTAGCCGCGAGTGGGCGAAAGAACTAGCGGCAACGAAAACAGTGATGACAGAGCTTGGAACAGCAAACCTTGTGCTGACAACAAGCGCACTCGGCTGTTTGCCCACCCGTAACTTCAGCAGCGGTTCTTTTGAAAAAGCTGAAAACATCAGTGGCCAGCGTATGAGAAAAGTTATCCAAGAACGTGGCGGAAAGACTGCCCATAACTGTCAGCGTGGATGCCCGATTCGCTGTTCAAATGTTTATGTTGATGAGGAAGGCAACCATCTTACCTCTAGCCTTGAATACGAAACGCTCGCGCTGATGGGCAGCAACCTAGGCATCGATGATCTCGATGCGATCGCTAAAATTGACCGTTTTTGTGACGGTTTCGGTGTGGATACAATGGAGCTGGGCGATGCTGTGGGTGTGGCTATGGAAGCAGGTATCGTTCCTTTCGGTGACGTTGATGGCGTGATGGATCTTCTACAGCAGCTAAAAGAAGGTACTGTTACCGGTCGTGTTCTTGCACAGGGGACAGAGATTGCCGGTAAAGTTCTCGGAGTGAGACGTGTTCCTGTAGTCAAGGGTCAGGGTATCAGTGCTTACGACCCGCGTGCGCTAAAAGGAACTGGTGTCACTTACGCCACCTCACCGATGGGCGCTGACCATACAGCTGGTAACTGCCTGCCCGGACGTACCGGTTATCGCGAACTGACTAAGGAGTCACCTGACCCCTGTTCTGCCGAAAGACAGATCGAAATGTCTCAAGACCTGCAGATTCTTACCGCTGTCTGTGATTATGCTGGTCTTTGCTTCTTTGTTGGAGCGGCTTTGCCAACCGCTAAACGGGTGGCCAAACTGCTTCGAGATCGTTTTGGCAAGGAGTTTAGTGTTAATGAAGTCCTTGAAATTGCCAAAGATTGTATTATGACTGAGGTTGAATTCAACCGCCGCGCTGGCATTACGGTAGCAGATAACCGTTTACCGGAATTCTTTAGCGAAGAGGAGCTGCCTCCGACAGGCTCAAAATTCGATATCGATAATAAAGATTTGCAAACAATCTTTGATAACCTATCCGTAGAAGTTGAAATTTAAAGTTGCGGTCTGTTTTTGAAGGAGGAAAACTGATGGTCGAAAAAGAAACCAGAATTCTTAACGCCGCCCAGATCGAAAAATTTGTGTTGGATGTTTTGCTTAAGCTCGAGCTTCCTGAAGAAGATGCTGCCAGTGTTGCCCGCGTTCTAGTTGCCGCTGATCTTAGGGGTATTGATTCCCACGGTGTCGCCAGGCTGCCGATTTATATTAAACGGATGCGCAAAGGGCTGATTAATGCCCGTCCGCACAGAAAGCTACTCTCCGATCGCGGTGCAGCCTGTGCCATAGATGCTGATAATGGTTTTGGCGCACCGGCAGGGGAAGAAGCAGTGCAGCGAGCGATGGAAAAGGCCAAGGAATTCGGTGTGGCTTGCGCTGTTGTGCGCAATACCAACCATTTCGGTATTGGCGCCTATTACGCAATGATGCCTTTAAAAGAAGGAATGATCGGCCTTTGTGCCACGAACACTTCTCCGCTAATGGTACCCTTTGGCGGAAGGGAGATAATGCTTGGCAGCAACCCGCTGGCAATCGCTGTTCCTGCCGGCAAACGTCCCCCGATAGTTCTAGATATGGCAACAACGGCAGTAGCACGGGGCAAGCTGGAGCTCGCTAAACGTAAAGGTGAAAAGATCCCTACAGGTTGGGGTGTTGATACCTCGGGTAAGCCGACAACAGACCCAGATGAAGCGCTTAAAGGCGGACTGCTCCCCATGGGCGGACCTAAGGGGTCAGGTCTGGCGATGGTTATTGATATCCTTTGTGGCGTTCTTGCCGGGGCAGCATACAGCAACGGTATTGGCTCTTTATTTGGCGATATGGATAAACCACAAAATATTGGCAACTTCTTTATGGTTATGGATATTGGTTTCTTTAGGGAAAAAGATGCTTTTGCCGAAGAGATGGAGCGCTATGTTGACCTGATCAAAGGCTCTGCCCCAGCAGAGGGCTTCAAAGAGATTTTGATGCCCGGTGAGATCGAATGGAACAACACCCTTCGAAGAGAAAAAGAAGGGATCCCGATTAGTGCTCCTCTACAGAAAGAACTGAAAGCACTTGTTGATGAGCTGGGCTTAAGCGTTGATTGGCTGCAGTAAGATAACAGTTGAACAGATGAAAGCAATTTAAGCCTGGACTTTTCCAGGCTTTTTTTATTTATGAATCACATCTCTTCCCCTTTTACCATAGGATGAATACGCTAGGAACAGAAATGGTAAAAAGGGGTGTCGGTGTGATTTATGGATTATTGATTGCAGTTGCTGTGAGCATGGATAGCCTTGGTGTAGGTATTGCCTATGGACTACGAGGAATTCGGCTGCCTTTTACTTCTTATCTGGCAATCGGTGTTTGTACCGGACTGTTAGTGAGTGTTTCCATGTTTAGTGGGCGCTTTATTCGCTCCATTCTGCCTTCAGGCGCGGAGAGTTTAGGTGGGTTGATCCTGGTATTGATCGGGCTCTGGCAGCTCTACCAGGGGTGGCAAACTTATCTACATACTCTTGCCCAAGAAGAACCGGGCAATTCGACTGTGCTAAGTTTACGTCTTCCTTCTTTAGGGATAATCATTCAGATTATTCGTGACCCTCTAAAGGCCGATTTTAATCGGTCGGGGGTAATAGATTTTAAGGAATCTCTTGCCCTTGGTGCAGCTTTAGGGCTGGATGCTTTTGGCGCTGGGCTCGGCGCTGCTGTTGCCGGTTTTTCATTTTTCTTAATCCCGGTTGTTTCCTTCACGTGTGTGGTTTTTGTCTCAATCGGTCTAACATTAGGCCAAATATCTGCTAATAATTGGTTTGCTCGCAAAGTATTTGCTCTCCCAGGCTTAATCTTAGTTATCCTTGGCCTGCTGAAATTTTGAGAAGTGCTGCTGTGTAGCTTAGACAGCAGCACTTCAACTTTAATGAGAAAACTGATTTTAGCAAACCTCAATCGTCCAGTTCATACCATTGTTATTGTCCCAGTTTGCCGCACTGTCTTTAAAACAAAAATTAATTTGGCGCATCGCTTCTGCCCGCACCGAACAAGTAAAGCTGCCGTCAAACTGCCTTGTCATGGGAATTGTTTTAACTTGTTTCCAGCTGTCGTAGCCGTAGTGCATCCAGATGCCGTCAGCACCACTGTTTACAAGTAGTCCTTGATAATCAATTTTAACATCCTGCCCTCTGCGTGGCCTTCCAGGCTCCACGGTAATTCGATCGTCTCTATGCATTCCGTTAATCACTCCTTATTTTTTTATAATATATAAAGGTCATCTTAACCATTTTTTATTATGTAGCTAATAACTTTGCAATATAAGCGGAAATAAATGGTCAGTAAAGGTTGTAGGTTTATGGCAGCAAATAGATGGCTTTTTGCAGAGATTTGGTGAAACTAGCCTTGTTTGGGAATACTTTGTCTTATTATTTCCTGGGAAATCGTTTTTTGTCAATTACCGTTAGCAACACCAGCATCGGCAGTGCAGCGTTGCCTTATTGTCAATTGTTTGCTCCATATGGTATAATATTTCCGTATTAGTTATTAACAGAAAGACAAGGGGGCTTATTGGGGTGAAGAAGAAAAGTTTACTTAAGTTATTTATTTTTTTGTTGGCCTTTGCGATGTTAGCATTTGTTTTGGGCTGTGGCTCCACAGAGGAGCCCGTTGATACAGAATCCGGAGATGATACAGAGAAAAGCGAAGCAGGGGATCCCGATCTCGAAGCCGAAAATGAGGCTGATGAGAAGGAAGTTCTGCTCATGGGAACTAATGCCGGTTTTATTCCCTTCGAGTTTTTGAACGAAGATGAAGAGATCGATGGGTTTGATATTGAACTTGCCGAAGAGATCGCCTCTATCCTAGGCATGGAGCTTGAAGTTTTGGATATGGATTTCGGCGGATTGATTTTGGCTGTTAAAAATGGTCAAATTGATATCGCTGTGGCCGGAATAACAATTACAGAAGAACGCCTGGAAAGCGTTAATTTTTCCGATCCATACTACGTTGCCGGTCAGACGATCGTTGTTCGTGAAGATGAAACTGGAATCAGCGGCATTGAAGATCTTGCCGGTCGGCTTGTCGGCGTGCAAGAAGGAACAACTGGAGATTTTGAGTGTGATGATCTAATTGAAGAAGGACTATTCAAAAGCGAAGATGTTAGGCGCTTCCCGCAGGTGAACGAGGTTTTTCTTGCCCTGGAAAGCGGACAGGTTGATGCTGTGATTATGGATGAACCTGTAGCGAACCGTTATATTGAAGAAAGAGGCGGAATGAAGACTATCGGCGGTGTTTTTACCGAAGAAGAATTCGGTATCGCGATCGCTAAAGAGAATAAGGAATTGTTAGAGCAGATAAATGCCGCCTTAAAGGAGATTAAAG
>JAAZDR010000170.1 GCA_012512705.1 Bacillota bacterium | reverse complement strand
GAGCGGTTATTGTTCGCACTAAAAGCGGTTTGCGACGTAAAGATGGTTCTTTTATAAAATTTGACGATAATGCTGCTGTAATTTTAAACGAGCAAGGTAATCCAAGGGGGACGCGTATTTTTGGTCCTGTTGCCCGTGAGCTACGGGATAAGGATTATATGAAAATCATTTCACTTGCTCCAGAGGTACTCTAACAAAAGGGAGGTGGCTTTTACTGTGAAAATTAATAAGCTGCGTATCCGGAAAGGTGATAGGGTTATCGTTATTTCCGGTAAAGATAAAGGTAAGAAGGGCAAAGTTATAGCTGCTTTCCCTAGTAAGGATAAAGTAACTGTAGAAGGTGTAAATATAGTTAAAAAACATGCCAAGCCAACCCAGAAAATACCTCAGGGTGGCATTCGAGAGATAGAAGCCCCTTTGGCCAGTTCAAAAGTAATGATCATCTGTCCGGCATGCAACAAACCAACACGTGTCGGGCGAAAACTACTGGCCGACGGATCAAAGATTCGTATATGTAAAAAGTGTAACGAATCTCTTGATCGTTAGGGCTTGTAGAAAGGAGGCTCAAGAAATGTCTCGCTTACTGGAAGCTTATCGGAAAGAAATAATAGAAGCGTTAGTGAAACACTTTGGTTATAAAAACGCTTTCGAGGCTCCCCGCTTAGAAAAAATCGTTATTAATATGGGAATCGGAGAAGCTAAAGACAACCCTAAACTCCTTGAGGCTGCAGTTAGGGGGTTAGCACAGATTACCGGACAGCGTCCGATAATTACCAAAGCTAAAAAATCTGTAGCTAGTTTT
This sequence comes from Bacillota bacterium, assembly GCA_012512705.1. Classification (GTDB taxonomy): domain Bacteria; phylum Bacillota; class Dethiobacteria; order DTU022; family JAAZDR01; genus JAAZDR01. Next base: position 1,339 of record JAAZDR010000170.1, on the reverse strand, counting down.
AAAGTACGAGCAGGAATGAATGTAGGCTGTAAGGTAACTTTGCGCGGGAAAAGGATGTATGATTTTTTAGATAAGCTGATTAATGTTGTCCTGCCAAGGGTTAGGGATTTTCGCGGGGTATCACCCAACTCTTTTGATGGTCGGGGGAATTACACTTTAGGTATCAGAGAACAGTTGATATTTCCGGAGATTAACTATAATGAAGTTGAACAAGTGCGCGGCATGGATATTACGATTGTCACAACAGCGAAAACTGATGAGGAAGCACGGGAACTATTACGTTTAATCGGCATGCCCTTTAGAGCCGCGTAAGTTATAAACGTTAAGGAGGGTAAGCAGTGGCGAAAAAGTCCCTGATTGCAAAGGCAAAGCGGGAACCAAAATTTAAAGTGCGCAAATATAATCGCTGTAATATTTGCGGACGGCCACGCGCGTTTTTGCGTAAGTTTGGAATGTGTCGTCTCTGCTTCCGGAAGTATGCTCATGAAGGCAAAATTCCGGGAGTTAAGAAAGCCAGCTGGTAAGTGTTGAAAGAAAGGAGGTCTTCAGCCATATGATGACAGATCCCATAGCTGATATGTTGACCCGTATCCGCAATAGTAATACTGTCTATCAGGAGAAGTTGGATGTCCCTGCCTCAAAATTGAAGCTGGCCATTGCGGATATTCTCAAAAGAGAAGGTTTTATCAAGGATTATGAGTATATTGAAAACAATAAGCAGGGTGTTCTCCGGATTTATTTAAAATACGGTAAAAACAAACAACGCGTTATTACCGGTTTAAAAAGAATTAGTAAACCAGGACTGCGTGTATATGCCCAGAAAGATAATCTTCCCCGAGTACTTAACGGTTTGGGGATTGCTATAATTTCCACTTCTAAGGGTGTGCTTAGTGATAAAGAGGCGCGGCAAGCCGGAGTAGGTGGAGAAGTCCTATGTTACGTATGGTAAGGAGGTGTAGTTATGTCTCGAATCGGCAATAAACCCATTTCTATTCCTAAGGGGGTAGAGGTGAGAGTAGATGGCAGTACAGTTGCAGTAAAAGGTCCTCTAGGTCAACTCGTAGATTCTTGCCCCCGGGAGTTGGAAATTGAGGCTACAGAGAGCGAAATAATCGTCAGACGTCCATCTGATGACAAAAAGCTAAAAGCACTGCACGGCCTTACAGCCAGCAAAATTGCTAATATGGTCGATGGAGTTACAAAAGGGTATACCAAGGAACTTGAGATAGTTGGCGTCGGTTATCGGGCTGCTAAACAAGGGAAAACCCTTGTTTTAAATATGGGTTTTTCACGCCCGGTTAATATAACACCTGCAGAGGGAGTTGAAATTGAAGTACCG
>JAAZDR010000169.1 GCA_012512705.1 Bacillota bacterium | reverse complement strand
TGCTATGCTAGAGCTGGCAAAACCTGCAATTGAAGGACTGTTTGAGACCCAGTGGGCTTCGAGCTGGGATGAAGTCCTCAACATCAATTAAAAGCATATTCTGCCCCCGGAAAACCGGGGGCAGAAACAACTCTACTTTTTAACTTTTCTGTTTTTACTATCTAGCTACTAATGAAAAAGAGAAAGAAGGTGAATAGGTTGGATAAGAAGGTGGATAGGGTAGTAGACAAAAGTCAAGAAGAAAGAGAACGCATGCTAGAGCTCATTAGGGAAGCAGAAGAAGCGGAAAAGGAAATGAAAGTCTCGGTGATCCAGAAAGAAATTCCAGAAACTTTAGCCGACAGGGTGCTGATGATCGTAAACACGATCCTTTTTACAATAATGCTTGCGCTTGTTGTCGGGCAGGTTTTTATCCGCATTCAGGCACCGTGGACTGGGATTACTATGGGCTGGACCGAGGAGATGGCGCGTACCCTGATGGTTATTACCACTTTTATCGGGGCAGCAATTGCTATGCGCAGATCTGAGCATATTGCCATTCAAACGATTGTCGATAGACTAAAGCCTAAAACCCGTGTTATTGTTGAGCTTATTAGTCTTATTCTTGCTCTGGTCTTTGTTTTTTTTGCTACTGACGGTTGCTACAAGATGGCGGTGCAGATGTGGGACTCTCCCACTGCATCTATTCGCTGGATTAAAATAGGACAGCTTTATGCCATAATGATGGCTGCAGTTATTCTTCTTGGCATCTATATTTTGCGCTGGTTCCCGGTTAGGATAAAGGAGTTAAAAGAGAAGACCAAGGGGCAAAGTGCCAATAATGAGTAAAGCGTAAAGAAGAGGAGGTTAAATCTAAACTATGAATATTTATTTACTGCTTTTCCTGTTTTTAGGAATACTATTATTCTTTTTTCTTACCGGCTTTCCGGTTGGCTTTGCCCTGGCCTTGACGACGATCGTCTTAATGCTGCTTGGTATAGGCACGGGTTTAAATACGCCGGTGCTGATAAGCCGAATGTTTAGAGGGCTTAACAGCTTTGTGCTCTTGTCGATTCCCTTTTTCCTCTTAGCTGGTCGGGTCATGAATGCCGGCGGGATGACGGTCCGCATCTTTCGCTTTGCCCGCTCTCTGATGGGGAGTTTGAAAGGCGGCATGGGGCATGTGAATATTTTAGCCAGTATGATCTTTGCCGGCATGAGCGGTGTCGCTGTAGCTGATGCTGCTGGGCTGGGGGCGATTGAATACGAGGCGATGAAAAGTGACGGCTACCCCGATGATTTTAGTGTGGGGGTGTCCGGAGCTTCAGCGATTATTGGACCAATTATTCCTCCTAGCCTGCCGCTGGTGATCTATGCGATCTTGGCGGGCACCTCTGTCGGTGGGGTTTTGATCGCCGGCATTATACCCGGTATTGTAACGGGAATTATGTTAATGATCATGGTCGCCTTTATTTCGATAAAGAGAGATTTCCCTACCGGACCGAAGCTGACTTGGAAGGAATTTTCAAAAAGTTTTAAAGAAGGATATCTGGCACTGGGAACCCCACTTATCCTTTTTGGAGGTATTGTTTCTGGTTTTTTCACGATAACGGAAGCGGCGGCGATTGCTGTTTTCTACGCGCTCATCCTCGGGCTCTTTGTCTATAGAGAGCTGACCCTTCCGGATTTGTGGGAAATGATTAAGCAGACAATGATTGACTCGGCGACAATACTGTTTCTCGTTTCCTGCTCATTTGCCTATGGTTATTTGGCAATACACGCACGTATCCCTATTGTTTTAGCGGAAGCAGTGATGTCGATAACCGAGAATCCAATTCTCATTCTCTTAATCATGAACGTATTTTTCCTGATTATCGGTTTGTTTATGGATAGTACTCCCTCGATCACGATCCTGACGCCGGTTCTTATTCCGCTAGTCAATACTGTAGGGATTCACCCGATTCATTTTGGATTAGTAATGGTATTTAACCTGATGATCGGGCTTTTAACACCACCTTTTGGACAGGTTTTGTTTGTTTTGACCAAATCAACAGGGGTAAGCTTCGAGACCGTTGTTAGAGGCGTGCTGCCCTTTTATGCGCCTTTATTAATTACGCTCTTGATAATAACACTCTTCCCACAGGTAACTTTATTCTTGCCGCAGCTAGTAGGCTGGGGTATATAAGTTAGCTGTTAGTAAGGGAAGCAGGTATTCCGAGCGATAGGGTGAAGAAATGTACGGTCCTTTAAAGAAAATAACGCTGCGTGAGATGATTGTCGAACGGATCAAAGAATTAATTATTGCACAAAAAATAAAACCCGGTGAGAAGCTTCCCTCGGAGCGAGAGCTGGCCAGACAGATGAGAGTTAGCCGTTCAGCTGTGAGAGAGGCAATTATGGTGCTTTCCTCTTTGCGGCTGGTAGAAGTGCGTCAAGGGGAAGGGACTTTTGTTAACAAGATTACGATCGACTCATTTGTTGATCAAACTATCCTAGGGTTGCTTGTGGCCAAAGATATTAACTTAAAGCTATTTGAAGTGCGTCGCGCTATTGAAACGAATACCGCTGCTATTGCTGCGGAGAGGGCTACTCCAAGCGACCTGGAAAAAATTTTCCAACAGATGGTTTTAATGGAAGATTTTATTTCTCAGCGGAGCCGCGGTTATCTCAAAGCTGACTTTGATTTTCACCTCGCCATTGCTAAGGCAACGCAAAATGAAATTTTTGTGCACATATTATCAAGCTTCGCCGGATCGCTAGTTAAATGCTGGGAACAAACACTGTTTGATAAACAAATTCTTGAACGTGCACAAAATTATCATCGTAAAATTTTTAGCTGTATAGAGGCGAGGGATAGTGAGGGCGCGACTGAGGCGATGCACGGCCATCTTGATTTTTTGGAAGAGGCGTTGGAGCAGTTGGAAGGTTCACTTGGAGAAAAATAAGGAATAAAAACAAAACAACCTCCGAATTTTTGGAGGTTGTTTTGTTTATGATTAATTTTTTCAAAGTTTTTTCAGCTAAAATTATTTGATAAAGAGGAATTTAAAAATCGAGGTAGAATATTTTAATTAATAAAAGGTGGGACAATATAGATTATTTTGGGTTATTTTACTATAGTGGCAGGATGGCCTGACCATATTAGAAACTGACAACCTTATTTTTATTAAAGCATTATCTAGGGGGTGGTGGGTGACCGAACGTAGCTTGTCACACTTTAGAGGGGTCATCGTGGTTACAATTAATAATTCATAATTAGGGGAGGTTAAATTGATATGAAGCGCAAAAGCCTTATTTTTTTGGCACTAGCAGTGTGTTTTCTGATGATTTTTAGCGTAGTGGGCTGCGGTCAGCAAGAATCCGAACCCGAGCCTGAGCCAGAAGGAGGAGAAGGCGAGAGCGAAGGTGGAG
>JAAZDR010000168.1 GCA_012512705.1 Bacillota bacterium | reverse complement strand
CTTTAAAAAATCCGAGGGTAAGCTTTCCAAAAATCAGCGCACCTGGCACTATGGATTTTGAAGGTAGAAATTATCACCTTGGAGTTTGATAACGTTTCTTTTAGCTCAGGAAAGCGCAACAATGGATTGCCTTCGCCTATAAGGGTATGGTAGTTGAAACTGCGTTTTTCAAATAGAATACCTCGAAGAGTTGAGTTATGTTAATCAATTTCCCGAAGATTCAACGCATTGCCTTGGCTGCTTCTAAAAAACTAGACCAGACGGTCTAAACTATTGGTCTAATAATAACATGATTTAAATGCGATGTAAATAAGTTATCAAAAACATGAGAAGGACACGAAACATGACCCTTCACGAAACATGACCCTTCAGGCCCAGGCAAATCTTCGCTGTTGGACATTATCAGCGGCGTGGGCGGAGCAGGGGCGGCATGAGCATTTCCCGGGCATTGTCATATCCAATATGTTATAATTATAAAGCCTGGATTCTCCTCAGACCAGTCTCAGCAGCGATTTCAAGAGCTTGGAGATATTCTGCATCTTTTATCCTTCTGCCCAGTTGCGGATGGCCTACTGCTTTATAGCACGGCCTGTACTGTGCCATTATGTTGACATAGGTATCCCGGGAAACGTTGTTGGCAAGGAATTCCATCACTTTTTTAGTGCCGGCCACTCCTCCGGGAAGAACCAAGTGTCTGACCAGGAGACCGCGGACCGCCACATTGTTTTCTCCGATGACCAAATCACCCACCTGTCTGTGCATCTCTTTAACAGCGGCAAAATTTATCTCCGGGTAGTCGTCGGCACCGGAAAAATTTTTGGCGGGCTCTGGATCGCCATACTTCATATCCGGCATATAGATGTCTACAACTCCTTCCAGCACTTTTATTGTTTCCAGGGAATCATATCCTCCAGTATTATATACAAGCGGGATTCGAAGGCCCTGCCTTGTAGCCAGCCTAACCGCAGCTATTATATTGGGGACAACATGGGTCGGTGAAACAAGATTAACATTATGACAGCCTAACTCCTGCACTTGGAGCATTAATTGGCCCAGCTCCTCATCGTTTACCTCCTTTCCTCGGTAATGATGGGCTAGGTCGTAATTTTGGCAATAAATGCATTTTAGGTTGCAGCCGGCGAAAAAAATGGTTCCTGAACCCTTATGCCTAACAAGAGGCGGTTCCTCGCCAAAATGCGGTTCCACGCTGGAAACCGCAGCCTTATCCTGGGTTTCGCAAATTCCTTTGGCAGGCTGTGCATCGGATCTGGTGTTTTCAGAAATAGATAACTTGAAGCGCGGAGCATGACAGCGCCTCCCGCATAAGATGCAAGGGGACGCCAGTTCTCTACTTCTTTGCAGTTTTTCCTCCCACTGCTCCTCGCTAAGGGACAAATATACAGGATGTTGATGCCCTTTAGGAAATGGTTTCATAAATTTCACTCCTTGGCGGCATGAACTTATTTTCCCCGTTATTTTAATAATATCATAATATTTATTACCATTTTTAAGCGAAGCGAGGGGCTGTTGGTCTGCTTGGAAAGCAGTATAAAAATAATAAATAAAGAGGAGCTCGGTCAGGGTTTTAAAAATAAACGGTATGATGGATTAGGTATCGGTGCGTGCACTTCAGGATTTGATAATTATATTAAAGGCTGTCCGCCAAAAGCGAGGGATATTGTAGAATGGATTGTTCTGCATTTAGATAGTAGATGATAAATCCTGAAAAACTGGTCAACCTTATGCGCCTTAACCTTTATCGTCGGTTTGATTATCATATAACGCTGATGAACCTCGGGAAAGCACGTATAATGAAACCAATGAAAGGAGGGAATGTTATGGCAAAATATGCATGTTCAATTTGCGGGTATGTCTACGACGAAGCGGAAGGAGCACCGGAAGAAGGGATTGCGCCAGGTACAAAGTGGGAAGAAGTTCCGGATGATTGGGTCTGCCCGCTCTGTGGTGCGGGAAAATCAGAATTCGAGAAACAGGAATAAAAATTGCGGAGGAAAACCAATGTCTGAAAACAAAACCCTTAATAATCTGATGGAGGCATTTGCTGGAGAATCCCAAGCTAACAGAAAGTATGTGGCCTATGCAAAAAAAGCTGAAAAAGAAGGAAAGCTTAATGCTGCTAAATTGTTCCGGGCAGCAGCTGATGCTGAGACTTTACATGCCTTAAAACTATTTGAGGTCGCAGGGAAGATCGGTTCAACTGCTGAGAATTTGAAAGATGGTATTGAGGGTGAAACCTATGAGTATAAGGAGATGCTTT
>JAAZDR010000014.1 GCA_012512705.1 Bacillota bacterium | reverse complement strand
ATGTCCCTTCATTAAAGTCGATAAGCTCTTTTTGAGCAAGCTCGCGTAAGCGCACTATTTTCTCTCCTTAAACATGGATTAGCTTCGTGTTTATTATTATGACTTAATTAATACCCGTATGTCCAAAACCTCCTTCTCCGCGGTCACTTGGAGGAAGTTTTTTTGTCTTATAAATTTTTACCGATGGCAAAGCATTAATAACCATCTGTGCTATCCGATCTCCTCGATAAATAAAAAAATCTTCTTTTCCTAAATTAATGAGCAGTACTTTGATCTCCCCACGGTAATCTGCATCAACTGTCCCGGGAGTATTCAAAACAGAAATGCCATGTTTAAGGGCTAGTCCACTGCGCGGCCGGATCTGCGCTTCATATCCCGGCGGCAAAGCTATTTTAATCCCTGTGGGGACAAGGGCATATTCTCTAACTTTTATGCAAAGGGGGTTATTTTTTTCTACAGCTGCATAGAGATCTATTCCCGCTGCCTCGTGGCTCATATAGCGCGGTAAGGGTAAATCTTTTGCCTCTTCAAGCTGTTCAATCAAAAGTTTGACCTCGTCCATTAAATCTCCTCCTCCTTGAATTTATGTTTCGTTGTTAATTACTTAGCAGCTGCACCTCTACCCGGCCAGCATATCCTGATGCTTTGATCATTATGAAACGATCAGAGCTGTTGCGAAATTTAAAATCAAGATAGGTCGACACTGTCGCATCCCTCCCCTTAGGGACATAATATACCGGTCTGCTGTGCGGGTAGCGTTCAACTACCTCTAGACCTGCCATAAGCACTGCATTATATAGGGTGGATGAGACTTGGCAAAGACCACCTCCCACTCCGGGGACGACCTGCCCTCCAACTATAACCGGAGCCATTTCAAAACCCCTTTCAAGAGTTACAGGGCCGATTGTGCGGTTAAAGGAGAAAACCTCGCCGGGGGCAAGGATGCAGTTGTTAATTAACTGTGCTCCCAAAACAATGTTTTTACTTCTTGAACCGCCGCCAATCCATGTATGGTAAGCGCCAATTATATCTTTAAAACTCTGGTAAAAGGCGGCTGGTATCTCTGCATCAAGGGTAACCCAGACAAGCGGAACTGTGGTTCCTGGCTCTGCCTCTATAACCTTTTCCACCGTAGCATGGATATCAACGATCTGTCCTTTAATTTCCGGTAAAATCTCACCAGTATGGCGGTCAAAATAAGCATTACGAGGCAGTTTTTCTCGCGGCCGTGCTAATTTTTCAACAGCCTCATAAACCTCTTTTTCCAGCATCCCTTCTACAAGAGTACCCCTTACTTTAACTCCGGGTTTTACTCCATATTGCCAGCGGTAAAATCGCTGACGTAAACCGAACCCCTCAATGACAGCGATTAAGACAAGGAAACCAATTAAAAAAAAAGGACAAAGCGTAGTGTCTTCCTCATTCTACGATTAACCTCCCCTCAGATGAAAAAGGTGACGGCGAAAGAAGTTCTTCTACAGAGGTTAGTTCATACCCTTCATCCTGTAAAATTGCTATTAGCTCTGCAAGAAAGGCTGCAGGCTGCTCTGTTGGCTGAATACGAATAATTTTTCCATTTCCTAGTGACTCCCGCACCGTGTCTGCTATTTTTTTCAACTCTGCGGTTTGCCAATCTGCAGTATTTACGCTCCATAAAACAGTTCTCATTCCCAATCTAGAGACAGCTTCCAGGAGCAAATCGTTATATTCACCGTGATTAGGTGTAAAATTAACGGCCTTCACTCCTGCCAATCTGAAGAGCAGTGCATTTGTCTTAACAATATCCCCTTGCATCTCAGCTCCCTTTAGCCCAGTAATTGCAATATCTTCCTGGTAGCCATGATTGCCAAGCTCATGTCCATGATTAAAGATTAAGTTAACGTATTCTGGATTTTCTTCTGCCCATTTTCCGGTTAGAAAAAACGTAGCACGTATATTCTCTCGTGCTAAAACATCCAAGAGGTCTTCTATGTACTTATCAGTACTGCTGCAGCTAACGCTAAACATCAGAGCAATTTGCTTTTTTGCCGGATGACCTTGATAGATTGGCGAGGCCGGGTAGTCATTAAGTGTTAAAAGGGGGCGGGTTTCCACATAAACCGGTTTAATGTTACTCCCCGGAGGAGCTTGCATAATTTTTACTACTGTCTTTTGGACATCAATATAACAAGCATTTAATTCGGGTATTACTTCTTTTGTTTCGGGAATAAAAACAGCAGATGAAGGGTAAAAGTAGTATATTTTGGCTGCCTGTCGCACAAAAAACTCAACCTCGGGCTCCAGCTTCCCAGCCAACGGGATGTTCATAAAACAAACATCTCTTTTGACACCAAACAAGTATCTTTGTAAAGGATCCTTTAGTGTAGTATAGGCCAAGCACAGCAAGATCAACAAAACAGCGCTAAACAATATTTTTTTAGCAGTTAAAGCTTTAAAGTGGATGCTTCTAAAGTGCACTTCATCCTCCAAAAAATGGAGATAATCAGTCAATTAGCGAAGATACAGACACTAAAGTATATTCTTTTTGCTGAAGCTGATTTATCAGGGCCGATAATATTTGCGGAAGACGGGAATCATTGAGATAAAAGAGGACAATACTGCCTCCTTCCAGCCTTTCTAATACTCTGTTTACGACCCTACCTTCTTCAGGTTCGAACCAGTTCTGGGAATTAATTGTCCAAATAATAGTTCGATAACCTCTTCTTTGAGCTTCTTTTAAGACGAAGTTATTATACTCGCCGTAGGGAGGGCGAAACAGCTTAGGTTTAAAATTTAGATTTTCTTTGACAGTTGCATCAAATTTTCTGAAATCTTCTCGGATCTCTTCCGTGCTTAAAAGAGAAAAGCGAGCGCCGGAGTATGAATAGCTTCCGATTTCTTGTCCGAAGTAAATAAGTTTACGAGCCAGGTCTGAATTGTTT
>JAAZDR010000167.1 GCA_012512705.1 Bacillota bacterium | reverse complement strand
GATTTTAGTATCTTTACCTTTTTCGTTATACCAGGTAATGCTTTTTATAATACCAGCCCTCAGCGAACAAGAAAAAAAGACGATTATTTCATTGATTGTCTTTATGCTATTGTTATTTGCTTTAGGCTTACTTTTTGGATATTATATCGCCCTTCCCTTTACTTTACTTTTTTTTCTGGGCTTTCAAACAGAAGGTTTAGTGCCTTTCTTTACTATCAGCAATTATATTTCCTTTGTGGCTTCTTTTCTTTTTGGATTTGGTTTTGTGTTTCAACTCCCTTTAATTTTTTGGTTTCTGGGAAGAATTGGCCTTATTTCATCTTCTTTTTTAAAGACAAACAGAAAGTATGCTGTATTAATTGGTGCTATTTTAGCAGCGATTTTTACACCTCCTGATGTTTTTTCCCAGATTCTTATGCTTTTTCCGTTATTGCTACTTTACGAAGTTGGTATAATGCTTGTTTCTATAAGCGAAAAGAGAAGAAAAAAGAACAGCTGATTTAGGATAAATTTTACGGGGAAAGGAGGCTTTCTACAGGTGATTGCAGCTTCTGCTGCTGTGCTGGCTGGCGGAGATAGCAAAAGAATGGGCTGGAACAAAGCTTTGCTTAAAATTGGAAACTTTACCTTAATAGAAATCATTGTAGAAAAACTTAGTTTGATATTTACAGAGATAATTATTGTGACGCATTTGAAAGAGCAGTTGCAATGCTTAGACCTTAAAAAGGCTCGATTCGTTGAGGATTCTCCTATAGGTAACAAAAAAAGTGCCCTGCGAGGGATTCATGCTGCTTTAAAGACCAGTAAAAAAGATAAAGTATTTATTGTGGCCTGTGATATGCCTTTTATTAATCCCCGACTGATTAGTTTCATGTCTTGGTTTATTGAAGATTACGATATAGTAATTCCAAAGGAAGGTGAACATTTTCAGCCTTTACACGGTTATTATGGGAAAGCTTGTGCACCTGTAATTGAAGAAATGTTTATAAGGCAGTGCTTTAAAATTAGTGAACTCTATGATAGAGTTAAGGTAAAAACAGTGGATGAGGCACAGCTTGAACTATTTGATCCTGATGGCTCGGTTTTTTTCAATATAAATAATAGCGATGATTATAAGCTAGCTCTTAAATTGTATAAAAACTCCAACCTTTTGAAAGGAGCATTAGATTATGCCTACACCGGTGCTAGTAGATAACTATGGCAGGAAAATTGATTATTTAAGGCTTTCTGTAACAGAACAGTGCAATTTAAGCTGTTTCTATTGTCGTTCTAACCCTGGCGAATGTATTGTGGGGACTGGAGATGCTTTAAGCCTGCAGGAATTTCTGGCCATTGGCGCAGCTGCTTCAGAACTGGGTTTTTCTAGAATCCGCCTTACAGGAGGCGAACCCCTTATACGTAAGGATCTGCCTGAAATGGTTGAAGGATTAACTAAGTTAAAAGGTATTCGTGATTTATCCTTAACTACTAATGGTACACTGTTGCCTCGCTTTGCTCAAAAATTGGCAGAGGCAGGTCTTAAGCGGATTAATATTAGCCTGGACTCACTTGATGAAAGCAGTTTTCAGCAGATCACCAATGGTGGTGTCCTAAATCAAGTCCTGGAAGGCATAGAGGCCGCTTTGCAGTATGGCCTTACTCCGGTTAAAATAAATGTTGTCCTTTTAAAAGGCATTAACGATCACGAGATAGTTAATTTTTTAAAGCTTACGCTGGAAAAAGAAGTTGATGTTCGCTTTATTGAATATATGCCCATAGGAGCTCAGAAGATGAAGTGGAAAGACTTTTTTTTGCCTCTTGAGCGGGTCTTGATAGAAGGAAAATCATTAGGAGAATTTATGCCGATTGAAGGGGAAGAGGGGGGAGGCCCAGCTCAATATTATAAGATTGAAGGGGCAAAAGGTAAGATTGGCCTTATTACACCATTAAGCAGGCACTTTTGCGATCGATGCAACAGATTAAGGATCACTTTTGACGGCAAAATAAAGCCCTGTTTATGTTCTTCGGAAGAATATGACTTGAAGCCTTTTTTGAATGACAAGGTGTTATTAAAGAAAGCTTTTAAAAAAGCTGTTATGCTAAAACCTGATCCTGGACAAGCTGCAGGCGACGCTGAGAAAAGAGCAATTCAATATGAGAGCCAGCGCGATATGACTCAGATAGGGGGATAATACTTTAAGCAAAAAGGAAGAATCGTCGGTAT
>JAAZDR010000166.1 GCA_012512705.1 Bacillota bacterium | reverse complement strand
CGAGTTTGTTCAAACTTACAAAGTTTGTTTGCGAGTTTACACAACCGCCATAGGTTTTTATACCTTTGGCGGTTTTTTGGCAAAAGCACTATCAATAGTAGCAATCAGATAAATAGATTTTTTGGGTTTAAACATTGATATTGATAACAATATATTTTTGGTGGAGCGAAAAAGAGCAAAACAAATTTAATTCTACTATTACAGCAGAAGGAGTAGATGAAGTAGAAAGTTTAAAGTTCAATATTCAATAGCCACATTACATTGTGGATGCGGTTACAGGCGGTGATCTGCTCCGAACCGGCAAACAACAATCCTATGGCCTCCATTTTTCCATTCACAACCAAGGAGCCGCTGTCACCCGGTGCAGATATGCCTTCAGTGATAATTTGATCTTCAAATAGCGCAGTGGTCTCTTGATCTAAATTAACGCGAATCACTGAGGCGACGGCAAGAACCTTACCGCTACGGACACCGCTTGTGCGGCCGCTAAAGGTCACTGTAGACCCCGGCATTACTTCTGCAGTTCCAGTAGGTTTGCCAAGTTCAAGGATTTCATATTTAATATATTTGTTCGTAAGAGGACGAGCGAGAGCAGCATCGACAAGGTTATTATTTCTATTTATTTTATAAAGAGCCATACGATATGAAGGAAATATTATTTTTAATAGGGAATTTAATGTCCTTTGAAAGAAGCTTCCGTATCGACACACGGGGCTGATTATTTCTTTTTCAAGAGGGATAAAACGTTCCAGTTCCGCAATCGTATCTTTGGGTAGCAGCCCACCGTCAGCAGGACCAGGTTGAAGAATAGCATCGCCGTGTTCTGCTTTTCCATCTCTGCCATCACTGGAGTTGGCGAGAACATGATTGTTAGAGAGAATTAAGGGTTCATTATTTTTTTTGTCTCTAACCACTGCACCCAATGTTCCGGCAGTAATTCGATAATGGCCGATGCTGCAGCCTGGTGGTGCTGGTCGAAAATAACCTGTTCTTGAGAGTAAGCGAATCTCACCAACCTCAATTACATCTGTCTGGTGTCCTTGTAGCTGTCGGGGGATGAGTTCGCTTTTTCTTAGTCTTGTGGCAGGGAGCTTTTGCTTTACAAATACCAGAAGGGCATCTTCTGTGGTTTGTTTTCCATTGACATGTTTATAACCAACCCCAACCCCGACAACATTGGGTTTTTGCATCAGCTCATGTTTGTTTTCATTGCAAGCTTTCCGAAAATCAAGCAATTTTCTTCCTCCCTGGACCTTCTAGTTTAGAATATGCACCTGTAACTGCGAACGTTACTGGGGATGTGTTCGAGCGGTCAGGGAATACTAAATGTACATTTCACTCTTATATGAAAAGGGAACGATATGTTCGATACCGGGTAAAATGGAAGGGCCCGCGGAGGTGAAATGTCAAAACCAGGAAGTATTAGGAAAGCAAGCAGAGGCTTTTCCCCTTTGTAAAAATTTGATATAATTTACCCATAAGGTTACTCTTTTAATAATCAATAAATTGTTATATTTTGAGCAAAAAAAATTTTTGGAGGTGTTCTGATGTTTGTTGTAGAAGGTGGATTGGATGTGGAATTTCCACGTATGTTTAAGATTAAGCAAAATTTTGCACAGAACCAGATTGCCGATGTCCCAGCCAAACTAAAAGCTGAGCTTAATAAGCCGGAGATTCGGAATAAGGTAAAGCCTGGTCAAAAAATTGCTGTTGCTGTAGGTAGTCGGGGAATCTCTCACATAAACGTTATAGTCAAAAATGTAGTTGATACTTTAAAAATTTTTGGCGCTGAACCTTTTATCGTTCCAGCAATGGGGAGTCATGGCGGTGCAACGGCTGAAGGGCAGGCTGCTGTTTTGGCAGAGTATGGCATTACGGAAGAAAAGATCGGTGTTCCAATTCGCTCCTCAATGGAAGTGGTTAAGTTAGGTGAAGTTGGAGGTGTTCCCGTTTATTTCGACAAGATCGCTTATGAAGAGGCCGATGCGATTGTTCCCATTAACCGCGTAAAAGCCCATACCGATATCAAGGCGGAAATTGAAAGTGGTCTGATGAAAATCATGGTTATCGGCCTCGGTAAACATAAAGGGGCAACGTCAATTCATGCCCGCGGTATCGACGGCCTAACAAGGTTAGTTCCCGAAGCCGGAAGGTTTATCTTAGAGAAAACCCCGATTATTTTTGGTGTGGCAACAGTGGAAAATTCATATGATTTACCCGCCGCTATTGAAGCGATAGAGGCTTCGGCCATAGAGGAACGTGAGAAAGAGTTGCTTGCTAAATCCAAAGAGTGGTTACCTACATTCCCGGTTCCCAATATTGATCTGCTTGTTGTTGATGAAATAGGGAAAAATATTAGCGGTTCAGGTATGGATACAAATATAATTGGGCGTTTTACTTCTAGAGAGGTGCCCGACCCTGAGGAACCGATGATCAAAAAAATTGCCGTCCTTGGACTTTCTTGCGAGACGCATGGTAATGCTACCGGAATAGGGCTTGCTGATATTGTAACTCAGAAGGTTGTCGATGAAATGGACAGAGTTGCTACATTTACCAATGTGATTACCTCCACCTTTTTTGAAGGCGGAATGATTCCGCTAACGGCCGCCAATGCTAAAGAAGCAATCAGCTTAGGGATCAAATTTACTCATGGCTGGGATACCAAAGCGGCTCGTGTCGTAAGAATCAAGAATACTCTTAAGCTTTATGAGATGGAAGTTTCGGAAAGCATCTGGAACGAGATTTGTAACAAGGAGCGGATAGAAAAAATAGAAGGCCCTTATGATTGGCAGTTTACGGAGGATGGTGAGCTAAAGCGCTGATAGATATTAGCCAGAGGAGGAATTCTTATGTCAGATTATAAAGTAGTTATTACAGATTATCTTTACGAGACGGTTGAGTATGAAAAAAAGGTGATCACAGATGCCGGAGGATCACTTATCCCTGCTAATTGCAAATCAGAAGATGATATTATTGAAGTTGCCGGGGATGCTTTTGGCCTCTTAGTGCAGTATGCCCAGATTACAGAGCGAATTATGGATGCACTGAAAAATTTGCGTGTCATTTCCCGTTATGGGGTCGGCGTTGACTCAATTGACATTAAAGCAGCGACGGAGCGGGGCATATATGTTGCCAATGTTACAGATTACTGCGAAAGTGAAGTTTCTGATCATGCTTTGGCACTTTTGATGTCTTGCTCACGCAAAATAGTAGCAGCTAACCAGTACGTCAAAGGCGGGCAGTGGGATCATACACTAATGAAACCGATTGCGCGATCAAGCTCTACTGTTGTTGGTTTAGTTGGTTTTGGCCAGATCCCGCGGCAGCTGGCAGCTAAGCTAAAGGCAATCGGCTTTCAACTTCTAGTATATGATCCTTTCGTGGAGTCAAAAGATATTGAAAAGTATGGTGCCCAAAAAGTTGAACTTGAGCAACTGATGGTCGAGTCAGATTTTGTCTCTGTGCACGCTCCTTTAAATGAAAAGACGCGTGGGTTAGTCGGTGCTGAGCAGCTAAACCAGATGAAGTCTTCGGCTTACTTGATAAATACAGCCCGCGGACCGGTTGTTGATGAAGCAGCACTTATTGAAGCCCTGCAGTCTAAGAGGATTGCCGGAGCTGCGCTGGATGTTGTTGAACAGGAGCCAATTGACCCCAACAGTCCTCTTTTAGAAATGGATAATGTGATACTTACGCCCCATATGGCCTACTACTCAGAAGCATCTCAGGTTGAACTGCAGATCAAAACTGCAGAAAATGTTGCGGCGGTAATTAAGGGAGGCATCCCTAAATATCTTGTCAACCGAGAAGTGTTGAATCAAGGTCAGTAGAAGTAAAGTATCTATATAAATCTAAGAGGTGAAAAGGTAATGAGAAGGGAAAACAAACTAAAACAGAAATTAAGGGAGGGCAAAACAGTTTTTGGGCCGTTCATGAAACTCTCTAACCCAGCTGTAATAGAGATTTTTGCTCATGCAGGATTTGATTTTGCGATTATTGATCTGGAACACGGTCCGCTTTCTGTTGAGTCCGCAGAGAATCTCGTGCGTGCTGCGGAGCTTGCAGGGATAACCCCGATAATTCGTGTTACCGATAATGAACCAACTAAGATTTTACGCGCGCTGGATATCGGTGTCCACGGTGTGCAGGTTCCCCAGGTATCATCCAGGGAAAGTGCCGAATTAGCTGTTAAGGCAGCCAAGTATGATCCGCAAGGGGAGCGTGGTGTATGCCGTTATGTAAGGGCTGCGGACTATTCTGCCTTTGATAAATTTAAATATTTCCCTGCCGCTAATGAAAATACACTTGTGCTCGTGCATATCGAGGGGTTGGAAGGTGTTGAACATCTGGAAGAGATTCTAGATGTTCCTGGGATCGATGTTATTTTCATTGGGCCCTATGATTTGTCTCAGTCGCTTGGTCTCCCTGGTCAGGTTGACCATCCCGATGTAGTTGCTAAGGCAAAGGAAGTAATCGAGAAAGCGGCTGCGAAAAAAGTAGCTGTTGGGACATTTGTTGATACTGTAGAAGCGGGCCATAAGTGGCAGGAATTGGGGGTGCAATATATCTCTTATGCCGTTGATGTAGGGATATTGTATGAAGCAAGCAAAGAGATTGTGTCTAAACTTAGGAAAGGCTAAGCAAAAAAAGTTGACAAACAATAGCAGCATATGATATGATGCATAAGCCGCTTCAAAACAGTCGGCATGACATCACATCTTATTTTTAAGGGTATTGACAACGTTTATTCATCTGTGCTATTATACTAGCGCTGCTTCAAATGGCCCTAAGCGGCGTTATTCACTGATGGATCTATTGACTTTCTTAGCAAGTTCTT
>JAAZDR010000165.1 GCA_012512705.1 Bacillota bacterium | reverse complement strand
TATTAAGGATTTCCATAATTGTTTTTTCATTACCTTCACCGGGAAAGACATTAAAAGTAAACGATACCTCTTTCTTTTTCCCCTCTACGAAATAAATTGCTTCTGGTTGTGCTTGCACAATATGCAGGCGCCAAAAATATATGGCTATTATCAATAGCAAAATTAAAAGGGTCTTTTTAATTGTTTTTTTGGAAACAAGGATAAACATTTATAACTCCCGGTGATAACTTTTGCCTATCAAATTTCTATGCAAATATTGAAAGGTTATACCTGTTTAGAGCTCGGTAAACTAAAAAAACATAAACCTTATGGTTTATGTTTTCTATATCCTGCGTTGTTCCTTCTTTTGCTGTCTTCATGGGCAGGCGGTTTAGGCAGCGCTTCTTTCCGGGAAAGATTTATGCGGCCGCGTTCGTCGATATCAAGCACTTTAACGGTTATTTCATCACCAACATTAACTACATCCTCTGTTTTCCCCACTCGTTTATGATCTAAGTGAGAAATATGCACCAAACCTTCTTTGCCTGGTAAAATTTCAACAAAAGCACCGTATTTTTCCGTTCGTGTCACTTTACCAAGATATATTTCGCCCGGTTCTACATCTTTGGTAAGGCTGAGAATCATTTGTTGTGCCTTTTCACTTGCTTCAACGTCGGAGGCTGCAAGGTAAATTTTGCCGTCGTTTTCAATATCAATCTCTACCCCTGTTTCCGCAATTATCTTGTTGATCATGCGACCGCCAGGACCGATGACATCACGGATTTTGTCTACATCAATCTGCATCGTTGTAATACGTGGGGCATAACGGGAGAGTTGAGGTCTGTGAATGCTGATCGCTTCATTCATTTTTTCCATGATAAAAAGGTAGCCTTTCTTAGCAGCTAAAATCGCCTCAGAAATTATCTCCCTAGAAATGCCTTTTATTTTTATGTCCATCTGTAAGGCGGTTATACCATCCTTTGTTCCGGCAACTTTAAAATCCATATCTCCCAAAAAATCTTCAATACCTTGAATATCGCTTAAAATTATCACCTGATCATCTTCTTTAATCAAGCCCATAGCTATCCCAGCGGTAGCTTTATCAACTGGCACCCCAGCATCCATTAGGGCCATGGAACTTGCGCAAACGCTCCCCATGGAGGTAGAGCCATTAGATTCTAAAACTTCCGAGACAACACGTATGGTGTATGGAAATTTTTCTTCATCAGATATCGTTGGCAGCAGGGCTCGCTCGACTAAGGCACCGTGACCGATCTCTCTTCTCCCAGGTCCACGCATAAAACCTGTTTCGCCAACACTGTAAGGAGGGAAATTGTAGTGATGCATAAAGCGCTTTGATTCTTCCAGCCCTAAACCGTCAAGAATTTGCACATCCCTTAGAGCTGCAAGCGTACAGATACTGAGCACCTGTGTCTGCCCCCTTGTGAACAATGCCGAACCGTGGGTGCGCGGCAATATGCCTACCTCACAACTGATTGGCCTTATTTCAGAAGGAGAACGCCCGTCAGGACGAACTTTCTCTTTGGTAATCATTTTGCGTAAGGTGCTCTTTAATACTTCTTCCAAAACAGCATTTGTATCAGCTTCATGATTCGGGTATTGTTCCAGAAAATGATTAATTGTTTCTTCCCTGACTTTATCAAGAGCCTCCTCTCTTTCTGTTTTGTCCGGAGTGCGCAAAGCCTGATCGAATTTCTCTGCGGCATAAGCAGTTACTTCTTCCTTGATTGTAGGATCCGGCTCAAACAGCTCTAGTTCCATCTTGGGCTGCCCGGCTTTTTCCACCAATGAAAGCTGCAGATCGATAAGCTGTTTAATTGCCTCATGTCCAGCCCAGATCGCTTCCAGGATCTTTTCTTCGGAAACCTCTTGTGCCCCAGCCTCAACCATCGTCACCGCATCTTTAGTTCCGGCTACTGTAAGGTGCAATTTGCTCTTTTTTGATTCTTCGACTGTAGGGTTAATAACTGGCTTACCATCAACCAACCCAACAACAACCGCGCCAACTGGACCGTCAAATGGTATTTTTGAGATTGATAGTGCAGCAGATGCACCATTAATCGCTAATGTTTCCGGTGGACAATCTTGATCTACTGATAAAATAGTAGCCACAATATGCACTGCATTGCGCATCTGTTTAGGGAAAAGAGGACGCAGTGGTCTATCTGTTAAGCGAGCCGCAAGGATGGCTTTTTCAGTTGGCCTGCCCTCTCTCTTAATAAAACCACCCGGTATCCTTCCTACAGCATAAAGCCGCTCTTCATAATCTACAGTTAATGGGAAAAAATCAACACCTTCCCGTGGTTTTTCAGATACTGTCGCCGTAACTAAAATTGATGTATCACCGTATTGAACAAGCACCGATCCCTCAGCTTGTTTAGCTATCTTTCCCGTTTCCATAGAGAACGGCCTGCCGCTTAAGTCCATTTTTACAGTTTCCAACTGATCTAAAACCTCCTTTTTGCAGTTATCATCTCAATTTTTGCCAATTGAAATGCCTCATGATTGTAAGAAAAGCGGAGCCAAACCCCGCTTTTCTTACAAGTATTATTTCCGCAATCCAAGTTTTTCGACAATTGAACGATAACGCGCAGCATCTTTTTTTAACAGGTAGTTAAGCAGGCCTCTCCTTTTACCAACCATCTTTAATAATCCTCTTCGTGAATGGTGATCCTTTTTGTGCACTTTTAAATGCTCTGTTAAATGGTTGATTCGCTCCGTTAAAATCGCAATTTGAACCTCAGGGGAGCCAGTGTCTTGTTCATGCATACGGTATTCTGATATTATTTTCTGTTTGTCTTTTAAACTCATTTTTTGTTTCACCTCCTAAAGTCTAGAATCCCCAGAAGCCAAGAATAACGTCGGAGATTCGTTTTTCCTAGCTTAAGGTTTTTGTTTACCGTCAAATTTTATCATATTTAATCGGCAATGTAAATAAACTGCCTTTTAGAAAGCTTGGGGTTAGAAAAAAAACCTGTATTTATTTTTTTAAATTTCGTTTCGATAAGTTTCTGGGCATTTTCCGTATCAGCAGCAATTTGGTTTTGCAGAGCTTTAAAGTCTTCAAAAAAAAGCTCTTCCCTAACTTTTTGCAAAAAGAGTAAAGTTAACTCCTCGCCGTAGAGATTTTTAGAGAGATTAAAGACAAATGTCTCAATTGATAATTCCTTTTTTGCAAATGTTGGCCTTATACCGATATTTGTCAAACCAAAAAAAAGTTCATTGTTATAGAGTACTGCAGTTAGATAGACACCATTTTTAGGTCTCAAAAGGTTCGGCGCAAATTGCAAATTAGCCGTGGGGTATCCCAAAGCTTTCCCCCTGCCATCACCCTTTATAACAATACCCTTCCTGCGAAAATAATAATTTAAATGTTTTGCCGCCTCTACGACATTTCCCTCATCAATCAATTTTTTAATCAAAGAGCTGCTGACAGGCTTTCCGTCCACTAATACTGGGCTGCAAACTTCAACGCAAAAACCGTAATACTTTCCCATTTTTTTTAAATCCGCAGCACTGCCGCTGCCGTTTACACCGAAAGTGTAATCATAACCGACAGTTAAGGTATCAATATTAAGTATTTGTGTAAAATAACGTTTAACAAAACTTTGTGGTTGAAGGCGGGAAAGTTCAAGCGTAAATGGTTCAAGAAGCAGATAATCTAGCCCTAGGCTTTTAAACAGCCCGGCCCGCTCTTCCAAACTTGTTAGTAAGGGGAGCCCCTTACCTCCCAGAACTGTTAACGGATGAGGCGTGAAAACCAAAGCTGCACTTTTTAAACCTTTTCTCCCTGCAGTAAGAACTGTTTTTTGGATAATATGTTGGTGCCCGAGATGAACTCCGTCAAAATTCCCTAGCGCTAGGACGATTTTTTCATTTCTCTCGCGAAAACTATCTACCCCATTAAATATGCGCATCGATGCAACTCCCCTTAGGTCACCAAAACTTTAGATAAATACTTTTTCCGGCTTAATTAATAACTGCTGCCCTTTCTTTAGAACTCTCCCAACAGCGAAAAAATTTTGTTCAGAGTCATAAAGACGCAAAAAATTATTATCCCTATTGATTTCCTTAATATCAAAATCCAAAAAATCTCTAAGATCGTTTTCGCTAATCCAACGACCGTTTTTAATTAATTTGACAGCATAAGTGGGCAAAGATAAGGGTTTAAAATGCTCTAGTGCCTTGTCCATCGGCTCAAGCGATTTATGTAATTTATTATTCCGCTCTAATAATTCAAGTTCGCGGCACGTATGTGCTTTATCCACAGTAAAAGCCCCAACTTTAGTGCGCAGCAGGAACGAAAGATGAGCACCACACCCCACAGATTCTCCGATCTGCCTAGCCAGTGTACGAATATATGTTCCTTTCGAGCATTCAATCTCAAAAATGAAACGGTGGGTATTTTTAAAATAACAAATTGGCTTTAAACTATAGACCTTGACCCGACGCGGTTTTCGGGTTACTTTTTTCCCTTTACGTGCAAGTTCATAAAGCCTTTCTCCTTTATATTTAACTGCAGAATACATCGGCGGGGTTTGCCAAAGCTCGCCCTCAAATTTTTTGCAGAGTTCTTGAAAAAAGGAGAAATCCAAATCTGGAGGTACGTTTTTCCGGTCAATAATCCTGCCCATAGCGTCATCTGTATCAGTGGTTGTACCAAAATTAATTTCGGCGCGATACGTTTTACGTTCTGTCAGCAGATATTCGCTGATACGAGTCGCTTTTCCCAGGCAAATGGGCAAAACTCCTACTGCACTAGGATCAAGCGTCCCTGTATGGCCAGCTTTTTTTCCCTGAAAGAGTTTGCGGACATATGCCACCATATCATGTGATGTTTTGTCCTTTGGTTTTAGGAGGTTTAAAATTCCTGTCGGCATGGCACCACCTATCTTAATTATTTAATATCCTCTGGCAAGTGTGGAGTATTGTTTTTTTTAGCTGCTCACAATCCCCTTGCAAACAGCAGCCGGCGGCACGCTGATGACCGCCGCCGTTAAATTTTTGAGCAACAGTGCTGACATCTACATTTTTGGAGCGAA
Source organism: Bacillota bacterium (assembly GCA_012512705.1). Lineage (GTDB taxonomy): Bacteria > Bacillota > Dethiobacteria > DTU022 > JAAZDR01 > JAAZDR01. Next base: position 70 of record JAAZDR010000165.1, on the reverse strand, counting down.
ACCCAACTTTCAACTCCTGATTGTCTTTACAATAAAAAAGCAGACCGATCTCTACCCCTTCAATATTCTT
>JAAZDR010000164.1 GCA_012512705.1 Bacillota bacterium | reverse complement strand
GACCATATCTGCCCTAGTTATCGAGCGAACGTCGTCAAATATTAAACTTAATTGAAACGATAAGAGCCATGATAAACTTGCTGCATCTCCTAAACCGATAATATAAATTGTATTTGCTTTGCTGATTGCATCCGCAACCTTTAAAAAGACCGATCTGTCAATATTTTTAAGTGTACGTTCCAAATTCCGAATATCCTGATCAAATGTTACCCATAAACTATCTTCTTTGTCTGTAGAATTTCTTCTTTTCGAAAAACGCTGGGACGGCGTCATCCAAACCTTTGCAAATTCTTTTAAATTTTTATTTAATGCCAGAACTCCGGAAAAACCAAGGGCATTAGCAAAACGAGTTATGGCAGCCCTACTTACATTCAAATCTTCAGCTAGGGACTTAGCATTTAAAAAAATCGAGATTTCTTCAAAATTTTCAAGAATATAGTTCGCAATACGCTTTTGTATTGGCGTCAATGTCTCCCATTTGAGCCTGATTAGCTCCCTTACATCCTTAATTTCGTCCATCTTTTAACATACTCCAGTAAAACCAATTTTGCAGAATAGTTTTTTTTTGAAAAAAAGTTTTCTGTCTGTAAAATGTTCTCTTAAATTCGTAAAAATCCTTTTAATAAACATGAAAAGTATAAAAAACTTTTTTTAAGACAAACCATAAACAAGTTTATCAAATTACTCTATTAATTATGTCAGGTAAATTAACTGTCGATGCTTTTGAATATAATGATAATGGCCATTTCACAGAGCTATGCGAATATTTATCGGGCACGAAGTGACTCGTTTTTTCCTTATTGAATAAGAATTTGAGAAATAAAATCAGTTAATACATCTGTTGGAGGTGGAGAATATTAACGAAATAATTCATATACTTTTTAGCGGCTCACTCTTTGAACAGTTTAGGACTGTCAATTGACCTGGGCAAACTGAAAATTTTCAAGACCCCTTATTTAAGATGTTTTCAATAAATATATGGTTGATGGCAATAACGACTATGCGATATAAGTGTTTTATGTATAGATTTTAGCAGAGATAGGATATGCCCGTTTTTTTATAGTTTAAAAAGTTTTCAAAAACCGACGAAGATAAAAAAACTATTCATTGAAATTGTTTAAATTCTAAATAACTTAGCGGAGATAGACAAATATATATGTATGAAAGAAAAAAAATGTGGTAATTGAGGTAACAGACTTATTATCATTTTATTTTTACAAAGAACTACAAAACCGTTCTGAAAACTCACTCGGTTACAAGTATGATTTGTTTACGAGTACATAAAAACGTATATAAAAAAATATTTTGATTTGGCTAATTTCGCCTTGCTGTTGCTTTAGCAAAACAAAAAACTACTCATGATGATGAAAAAACCGATAACTACAAATAAAACAGCTGCGGAAAGCTTCAAATAGCGCCGGGGAAGACGAGAAAGATAACGCTTCCCAACAAATACAGCAAAACCATGATTAAGAGCCTGGGCACACATCGCCCCCACTAGGACGAGCAGCGGGGCACGGTATGTAGCGGATAAAAGCATCGCTGTCAGCTGAGTTTTATCGCCAAGCTCGGCAAGAAAAATAAGGCCAAAGCTCTGAAGAAATGCGGAACAGCCGGTGGAGCATACCTCTCCACATTCTTCCTGCTGGAAATAATTTAGGATTCCAATAAAGATAAAAAAAATACCGGAAACAAGAGAGAGGGTCGCCGGTGGAATAAGGTTGGCAACTATTTCACCGGCAGCAACAGCCAAGGCGAGCACCAAAAAAAGACCGGACATTGCCCCTAAAAAAACATGCCGTGGAGGGTAACGGGAAGCGAGCGTTAAACTGACAAGCTGAGTTTTGTCACCGAGCTCCGCTAAAAAAACTGTTAAGAAAGAGGTTATAAATATTTCCACGACAAGAACTTCCTTCCTGCAGTGCAGTAATATATATATATATATAATAATCCCGATAACTAATAATTAAAGACTGGTGTAGTCAATGCACCTTCGGGCATAATATATGTCACCAGGTTTCCTCCTATGCATAACATTGCTTTTCGCAAAGCTCCCTCCGGGTCGCCAAACGCTTTGAACCCGAGCTCTGCAGCTAACTTTTGTTCCAGGTCGGAAACGAGAAAAACTTGGCAACGCGATAATACCCTAGAGATCGCATAGGCTTTATGCCCTCCAAGCTGAAAATTGTTGCGTAGTGCTGCTTCCATCTCCGGCAAACGCCGATAACGCTTTGCCCATTGTTCGTAAACTGCTGAACCGGCTCCTTCCGCACATTCGGCGAGGAGAATAATTACGCCTCCGTCACGCACTGCCTGGGCTGCATTTTCCAAAGTTTTCTGGGACTGATAGATGTTAATATCTTTCGGGTAGCCACCGCAGCTAGCGATCACTAGATCCGCCTTCTTCGTAATCGGCACACCGTATACTTCTTCAACAAAAGAACAGCCACGGCGATGTGCTTCCTGCATATCACCGCTAAACACGGCAAGCAGTTCCTTCTCTTCGTTTAGAACAACATTCAAAAGAAAATCTGCGCCAACCATATTTGCTGCTTCCAAAAGATCTTCATGCACAGGGTTACCCTCCAGCACACCGAGACGGGCGCCTTCCTCAAGCATCAGCCTGTGGTTGGCCTGGATTGTCTCCATGGCAGCTACTCCTGGAACAAGGGCTTTGCGTCCTCCCCCAAAACCAGCAAAAAAATGATAAATAATGCTTCCGGTTAGTATACGGCGATCAGCGGAAGCAACAATAGAATTTATTTTTACCGGAGTTCCTCGGGCAGTATCCCCTAAATAGGTAAGGTTATGCTCGTTATCCGGTTCATGGTTAAGAAGCAGAATACGCGCAGCTGCCTCTTCTCCGACAATCCGACGCATCTCCCCGGCGGTAACTGGACGGTGACTGCCGATTGTAAAAACAGCGGTAATCTGTTCGTCCTCTATCCCCGCTTCATTGAGCTCGGCCAGTAACAAGGGCATAAACAGCTCCGTTCGTGCTACCCTTGTCGGATCATTTACAAGAATACAGACGCTTTCTCCCTTACATACGCGCTCCTTCAGCGGTTTGCCGGAGGTTGGTCGGCGTAAGGCCCTCAAGATCTCGGCGTGAGGATCCTTAAGCGGGGTAGTATCCTTAAGTTTAAGCTCCTTATATTGAAGCAGGCCCTCTAACGGCAGCTCAAGGGTTTTTTTCCCGTATTTGAAACGCATCTCACCAATCCCTCCCGTTCATCCCGTCCTTTCAACCCGCTGCAGAGTTCAAGGCTTACGCAGACCTTTAAATAATCTTTTAAGTATCTGGGGAAATAGGCTTTTTTTCATTTCCACATACTTTTTGCTGTACGGTTCGGGAACAAGAATCAAACCAAACACTTCCTGCCTGAATCGTAATAAAGACTGTTTGGGCAGCGTTAGGATCAAAATCCGCTCATCACGAAGAACCTCTAAATACAGAGAATGAAAATAAATAAAGTATTCTCGAAGCAGCGTCCAGAATCCAGCTGCACTATCAATATGTGCGCCCTGCACACGCAAGATAAGATCATTGCTTTTTAAGCCTGCTTTATCCGCTGGTGTGCCCGGAAAAACATCCAGAACCCTAACACCCTGATCAGGAAAACTATAGTATGGTTTACTGCTCAGCTCACCTTTGTTGCCGAGATAAACAACATACTCGTGCGCCAGGGGGGCAAAAAGAACTCCGGGAAGTACAAATAGCGGATAAAACTCAGATAATAGTGAAAGCATCAAAAGTATAATGCTGTAGATAGCAAGATTTCGCGCTGTATAAAGGCATTTATCGCGCGGCTTGGATGATACTGCTAAATCCCCATACCCCAAACCAGCAACAACCGGAAACATGAGATAAAGCAGCTTCTCCGCACTACCAGGTTCGAGCGTTGATTGAAAAAGGGGCCACCATTCAGGCATTGGTACGCTCCCCTGGAGCATCTCTGATGCTTCGGGGACAATGATAGCAACAAGACCCATTATCGGCAAAGGCCAAAAACGCTGCAAACTAAAACCGGCCACCACTTCCCCCTGCGGTGTTTTAATAAATATTGGGCTGTTGCCCCAGTGGCCGCTAAAAAAGATTAATAACGCTTCTGTTAGGTGCAGGACCGCAATGAGAAAGAGCAGTCCCGGCAGGGAGATATCCAGCAGACCTTTTAAAAATGAAGTTTCTAATTGTGGGAAATATGGAGCAGCAAGACGCATGATCAGAGACAGTAGACCGATTATACCCCCGGCATAAGAAAAACACAACAGGCGAGGGTGAATCATAAGCAGCAAGAGCGCAATTGGCCAGAGCCAGGAAATAGCGATCCGATCCAGTGAAAGACCGAATAACAGTAACAAAATACTGGCAAACAACCCGCCACCGAGACCCGTAAGCATTGAAAGCGCCGTCTGTTCCCAAATATTGTTTTTGGCAGTACCGAACAGCTGCTTTTCGATTTCAATAACGCGCCGATATTGAAAAAAAACCAGCAGCACTACAAGCCAGAACAGAGGATGCACCAAAAAAAGAGGAAGCGTCTGCAAAACCATCCAAACCAGTGTTAATAGCTGCTCCATAATTTTTCGCCTGCCTTTTATTCGCGCTCATTCAATAGCTGTAAGGCAAAATCAAGCTGCGTATCCGCACCTTCAGTTGTCTCCATTAAAGCTATCCGAAGCGCCAATTGCACAGTTCTCCAGTCTTCAGGATCAATGTCCCTGCTTTGTGCAAAAGCACGGATCGCCTCCATCGTCGTCATATCCAAAATACCGCTAGCATTTTGTAGATAGCCGATTTCGATAAGCATCTGCTGCAGTGTTCTAAGCTCTTCAGGGCTGTACTGACCGTCCTCCAATTCCCGAGGTAACGGCTTAAATGCTAGATAATAGACTTCCGGCAGCTCCACCTCATAATCAGGGATAAGCCCTTTGCCATCAAGAACACGCCCCGAAGGTGTTCTGTATTTGGCGATCGTGTAGCGTAGCCCAGAACCGTCTTCAAAAATCTCCAACTGTTGAACCGTTGCTTTCCCATAAGTAGTCTGGCCTACAAGGAGAGCAGCATCATTATCCTGGAGGGCACCAGCAAGGATTTCTGCAGCGCTGGCTGATAGTTCATTAACAAGAACAACGATTTCATAATCCTTTGGTTCAGCATCAGAAAAGAAAGTCTGTAACTTCTCCCCCCTTCGATTGATGACGCTGGCAATCTCACCTTTGGGAACGATGTTTTTTGCGACAGCGATCGCCTCATCCAATAATCCCCCTGGATTATTCCGCAAGTCTAGGATAAGTCCCTCTAGACCTTTTTGTTCCAATTCAGCCAAAACTTCTACAAAATCTCTTGCTGTCTGGCGATCAAAATTTGTGATCTGAAGGTAGCCTATACCCGGAGCGATTACCTCACCGTAAACCGTTTCTGTTTCTATATCGCTTCGCGTGATTGTAAATTTTAGCGGCTCGCTCAGCTCACCGCGCTGCACCTCAACGGTTACTTCTGTATCCTTTGGCCCGCGCAACAAACTTGCCGCCTGGTCCGAATTCGTAACAGGCTGACCGTCAACGCTTAAGATTATATCCTCCTTAAGCAGGCCAGCTTCCTGGGCCGGTGCTCCTTCAAAAACATCGACGATCACAATTTTTCCGTTTATCTCTGCAATCCGAACACCGATCCCGCTAAAAGATCCTGTTGTCTTAATCATCATATTCTCCATCATCCCCGGCTCAAAATAATTGGTTTGGGGATCATCGATTGTTTCTACCATGCCCTTAATTGCTCCTTCCAGGAGTTCTTCTTTAGCCAAGGGCTTAATATATTTGTGCTGTAATAGTTCATATATTTTTATAAACTTTTGTATCTCTTCTACTGTAGGCGAAACTTCTTTGTTAGTTTCTGTCTCTTCCAGGGAGCCTCCTTCACCAGGCAGAAAAACAGCCCGGTTGTCGAAATGCTGCCTGGTTATTAAATAAGTTCCTGTATTGCTAAAGAGAAGTAAAAGCAGAACAAAAAACACACTTATTGCTATTCGGCGTTTCATAAAACACCCAACTTTCTCTTGGATTAAATCAAAGTGAGAGCAGCGCTAACGAGTCATATAGAGTTAATTATAGCATAACGCAAACAACTGCGGAAAGGTTTCTTTTGCAGCAATGTCTTCAAGCAAAAAAGCTCCTTCGTTGAAGGAGCCTAACGATTACGCCTGTATACTAATTAAGTACTCAGGGCAGGTAAGAAAGAGGGTCTACCGTGGGGAAGCTAAAGATATCGTTGCTGTTGGGATCGCTGCTTTTGCGTACTTCAAAGTGTAGATGAGGACCTGTACTCCAACCAGTGCTGCCGACTATCGCGATCGGCTGGCCCTGGGTAACGTAATCGCCTGTATTTACCAAGCGCTTGTAAACATGACCATAGACAGTAGCCAGACCTTCTCCGTGATGGATAACAACTAACCGTCCATAACCGAAACCGCCGTTTTTCCACCACTGGGTACTGCTAGGGACACGATCATCTTCTTCTATCGGTAGGCCACGCAGCTGTCCTGGACCTACTTGCCAGCCGGAAAAAGCCACTATCCCATTATCCACGGCACGAATGTACACAGGGTTACCATTATAAGATGCTGAGGCAGGCCAACGTGGGTATGGGATACCGATATCGATTGCGCCATGCCAGGATCCTCGGGCGCCAGTGATCGGATTTGTTCGGTACCCATAACCGGAGGTGATCCAACCGCGCTGGAAATCAGCTGTTGGCCAGATAAGTCCTTTGCCGCTACGCGAAGGAGGCTGGCGCATCTCCGCCATCAGAGCAGCGATAATTCCCTCCAGCTTCTTCGCTTCCTGTTCCAAAGCAGCGATGGCTTCTTCTTGCTTATTAATCTCCTCCTGGAGTGCAGCCAGCACCTGCTCCTGTTTAATCCTTGTCTCCTCATGCTTCTCCTTTTTGAGGAGACTATCGCGCCGCATCGTTAAAAGTTCACTACGCTGTTCTTCCAACTGTAGTTTTTTAGCTTCGACGATCTTTTTTTCCTCTTCAACTTTACATAATAACTGAAAATCATTATCAGCAATGATCTTTAAATTATTCAATTTTGTTAAAAAATCACCGAAACTGGAGGCCTCAAACAAAACTTCTAGATAGCTAACATTACCGTGTTCATATATCGCACGCAGACGCCTTTTAAGAAGATCTTTCTTATAAGCCAGCTGTTCTTCCGCCTCGGCTAACTCCTCCTCTGTAACAGCAATCTCTTGTTCCGTATTAGCAATGCGATTGTTCAGCTCATTGAGTTCCTGTTCAATCTGTTTAATCTGGCCCTCTAGTCGTCGGAGTTCAGACAAAAGTTCTTTTTCGTGCTTCTGCATCGCTTCCAGTTCACCTTGCTGCGATTCAATCTTATTCTGCAGTTCCTCATGTTCTTGTTGACGTTCCTCTAAAGGGGATGCATATGCTGTAAATACTGTTGCCATTAACGCAGTAATCGTTAGGATCATCCAAAAGAAATAACGTTTTCTAGCCACGAACTAAAGCCTCCCTTCGGGGAAAATATAAAAATCTAATACTGACTGAGGAGAGCATAATACGTCAGCAGTTGTCTTTTTTTATACTTTTAAAAAGCGGCGCATGGAGATCGCGCTGCCAAAAATACCGAGTCCAATTCCCAAAGGCAAAAGGATTAATAATAAACTGTAAACAGCTTGCGCATAGGGTACAACCGGAACAAAATAGATATAACTGTTCGCCCACTCAACAACGGCCTGGTAGCCGTAATAAATTATCAGTAGCGATAAAGCGGCCCCAGTCAAACCCATCACCAGACCTTCAATCAAAAAAGGCCAGCGAATAAACCACTCTGTCGCCCCAACATATTTCATAATCATAATCTCACGGCTGCGGATAAAAACCTTTACACGGATCGTATGCGCGATTTAAAACATCGCCGTTATACCCAAGGCAATCATGAAAGCTAAACCAACAATGCGCACAGCAGTAGTGAAACGAAACAGATTGTCGACAATTTCACTGCCGTAATAAACATCCTCCACCCAGGGATACGTCTGTAAATCTTCTGCTACCTCTCCGATCATCTCCGGCACTTTTGTCTTTATCTCAAAAGAATGGCGCAGGGGGTTCTCCTCCTCCTGTTCATATCCCTCCAGGAAATGAGCCTGTTCGCCAAATTGCTTTTTTAAGCGTTCCATTGCTTCTTGCTTTGATACAAAGCGCACCTCAGCAATCTGAGAATGTCGGATAAGTCGTTCGCGGAGCGAATCGATTGCCCTCTCCCCAGCCTGTTCCTGCACAT
>JAAZDR010000163.1 GCA_012512705.1 Bacillota bacterium | reverse complement strand
CCATTTGTCACCTGTGCGCGTTGTGGGGAGCCTTTTATGGAACCCTGGGCCGGGATTGAAGAAGGTCAAATTATTTGCAAAGCTTGTCGTTAAGGAGCAGAATATGAAAATCGGCGACTATGAGTTCAACCTACGGGAGCTCTCGGGAGCCATGGGGGACTACGGGACACTGTTCCCCCTGGCTATCGGCTATATTGTCGTCTGCGGCATGGATCCGGCGGGTATGTTGCTCATGTTAGGATTAGCAAATATCATCACAGGGATCGTCTACAAGCTGCCGATGCCTATCGAGCCGATGAAAGTCCTGGCTGTGATCGCCATTGCCGAAGCTTGGCCGCCTTCGCTGATCTATGCCTCTGCTTTTGGGATGGGCATTATTTGGCTCTTGATGGCCATGACCGGGCTCATGACCTGGGTTTCTAAAATCACGCCTAAGTGCGTTGTCCGCGGGATTCAGGTATCCCTAGGGGCAATGCTTGCCCTGCAGGCTTTCAGTATGCTCTCTTCCTGGTGGCTGCTCGGCATAATTTCGATCGTTATTGTCTTGCTTTTACGGGAAAACCGCTATGCACCCGCGGCACTCGTTTTAATTCTGCTGGGCGTTGCGATCATGTTTTTCCAGGGAGACCTGCAGAAGGTGACCGGCATCAATCCGCGTTTACCTACGCTGCAGTTCTTCACCTTGGGAGAGGTTTGGCAGGCGCTGGTTCTCGCTGGTTTTGCCCAGGTTCCCCTCACTGCTACCAATGCGGTTATCTCCACCTCATCATTGATTAAAACTTACTGGCCTAAAAAGGCGGTAAGTGAACGCAAGCTCTCTCTCAATATGGGGACCATGAACCTTGTGGCACCCTTTTTTGGCGGAATGCCCATGTGCCATGGTGCCGGTGGGTTAGCAGGGCAGTATTATTTTGGTGCCCGTACAGGTGGGGCAAATATTATGGAAGGGGCGATCTATATAACCCTTGGCTCATTACTGGCCTCATCCATTGCCAGCCTTTTTGACTCCTTCCCTACGGCAATTATTGGTGCGATGATGTTTTTAATCGGTTTGGAAATGGTGAAATTCGTAAGGGATGTACCCTGGCAGGTAAACGAGCTGCTGCCTTTAGGGGTAACGGTTGCCTTATCGCTTGTGCTGAATATGGCCGTCGGTTTTCTTGCCGGCGTTTGTATGTATTATCTGATAAAAAATAAAGTAAAGGAGAGAACAGAACATGAAAAAATTTAAATTACTAATTGTTTTAACTCTTATCCTAGCCTTGTTTATCTTTGGCTGTGCCCAGGAGGAAACAGGTGATGTTTGAAACGTAGAGAATGGAGAAACTGAAGTGGAAGATGAGCAAGCCAGCACAGACGACGCGGAAGGGGAAGAGCCTGCTGCTGAAAATGGGGCAGATGATGATGACGCTTTAGCCGAAGTCGGCGAGTGGAGCATAACGATCGAAGTAGTTGGAGAAAAGACGCTGGAATTCACTAATTCAGACGCTGAGAAACTGGGGCCGAAGGAAATAGTGGCAGCAGAGAAAGACAAAGATGAGATTGGTGAAGAACAGGTTTGGACAGGGATTTTACTGGAGGATCTTTTAGATTTTGCCGGCGTAACAGAGTTTTCCGTAATCTCTGTTGTGTCAGAGGATGGTTCTACGCGGGAGTTTGACCCGGAAAGGATCAGCGAAGGCGCTACAGGAATTGGCTGGATGGTAAACGGCGAGCCGCTGGATGCTGACGCGGACCGATACAGTTCATCGCAGATTAGCGGGGACCGAAGTGGTGGGTTAAACAGGTCCTCAAGATCGAGATCATAAAATAAAATTGCTACCGCTGGGGGAAAACTGGGCCGGCACAGGAGTCGGCGTGATCGGCGCCCTCGCCGGCGCCGGCTTGCGTTTAGAAGAATAATGTCTACCTCGTTCGTTCCAGGCATGTTAGTGTGTTGTAACCGCCTTCTTTACGGGGGGTTGAGGATACAGGATAGATGTATTACTGCTTATTATCTTTATGCGATAAAACACATGATTATAATAACATCTTTTCTACTATTGAGTTCAACTGTTTTGATATGTTGGAAAAGTCACTATTTAAGTCCAAAGTTTTAACACTAATACGATTACCACCGACAATATAATCGTTGTTCGGTACAATATCT
>JAAZDR010000162.1 GCA_012512705.1 Bacillota bacterium | reverse complement strand
GGATCCACGTAATCCTGTTCAGGCCACAACTTCTCTAGTGCTATCTCTGGGAGTACGCCCTTGCCGCGATAAGTAAGAAGGTATTTAAAAAGTTCCCAAAGCCTATATGAACGGCTGATAGCGCCGGAAAGCAGCTTATCTTTCTTTTTCAGCATAAAGCGTCCCAGAGTATAGATTTCCAGCCGTTCCTTGTCTTTTTTGCCCAAATTATTGGCACTGTAAGCTTTCAACTTATCTCGCCACTGTCTCAATATTGGAAAAAGGTATATAAATATAAAATGGTAATTTTTAAATAATTAATTAGTGTAATTATTCACTATCAATTTCAAAATTCCTTCTTATAATAGACACTTTTTTACTCTTAAATATATTTAACGGTTAAGGTTTCCAAGATCACCCAAAGACAAACATTTGCGTCAATATTAACCGGGCATAAATCAAACCAAATGAAACATTATAAAGTTAGGTGGTGCCACCATATTAATAAAAGCCTCCCTGTTTTAGGGAGGCTGTAAAATTTTAAAAGCTGTTTACAGCTGCCTGTAGCACTTTTAACGCTACAGGTGCAGCGACTCTGCTGCCAAAGCCGCCGTTTTCAATTACAACAACAAACGCAAATGGGAACTCTTCGCTATCTAGGAATCCGGCAAACCAAGCATGCGGCCTTTTCCCTCCGCCTACTTCAGCGGTGCCGGATTTGGCGCAGAGTCCAAGCCCTCTCATAGTATCCTCACCGTAAATGCTGAGTGTGCTCTCCCTAATCAATGCTTTCAGTTTTTTTGCCGTATCTGGTGAGAATATCTGCTTATTTTCGCCTGCAGAAGCGTTGACAAATGATAAAACTCTCCGCTCACGAAGTATTCTTGGGTTAACGAGAAGTCCATCATTGGCAATTGCGCCCATATATGCCATAAAATTCAGAGGGTTTGCCGTATTTGTATACTGTCCAATGCCAGCCCAAGCCAGTTCAACATCTTTCGCATCTGCCAGCTCTACCCTGCCGGCTGCTGTCTTGATCCCGTTTACTTCTAAGCTGGAGTTGAATCCCGCCAGCTCAGCATATCTTTGCAATTTTTCTGGCCCAAGTTCAAGACTGAGCTGACCGAAGGCGACATTACATGAACTGGCAAGAGCCTGCGAAAGCGAAATTTCACCATGCGCCGACATGCAAGTGACTAAGTCACCACCTATCTGCAGTTTCCCATCACAATAAAAGCGTTTCTCCTCAATATTCTCTATATTTTCTATCGCTGCGGCCGCTGTCACAAGTTTAAACACAGAGCCAGGAGTATATACCGCTGACAGTAAGCGGTTGATATACACCCCTTCGTATTTTTCGGGATCAGCATCAATATCAGGAGGGTTCTCCGGATCAAAGGAAGGTGCGCTGACCATGCATAAGATTTCTCCAGTTTGATAATTGTAGATGCCTACCGTTCCCTTACGGCCGCTAAGCTCTTCGTATGCAGCTGCGCACAGCTCCGCATCAAGCGTAAGAGTAAGGTTGCTGCCGGATCCTGATCTGCTCTTCAAGCGATAAATACCATTAATTATATTCCAGCCGCTCAGGCGGTCTGGGAAAGCCATCTGTGCGCTGGTCTCTACATTGTTGTGCATATCCCCCGTCGCATGCATAACAGCGGTGCGCACCGTTTTATCTCCATGAAAACTCATAGAGCCGTCAATCATCTGCAGCAAAACTCTGCCTGCACGGTCATAGATCGTTCCCAAGTTGATTGGTTTTCCATTTGCATAAAGGTGCCTGTTCGCAGGGTGCTGGACCCATGTGGAAGAATTGTTAACGTACTGCCACGTGAAAATGACAAGGCCGACTAGAACTAACAAGGAAAAAAACAGTAATATCGCTGCTCGTCTCAATAAAAGTTTCATGTCAATCACCTGCTTTATCAGGTCTGATGCGATCATCGGCAGATTTAATAAACGCTAAGAGCCCCCATGAAGCGATCATTGAAGAACCGCCCCTAGATACAAATGGCATCGTTATGCCCGTTAAGGGAAGAATATCTACTGTCCCCAACACATTTAACGCTGTCTGAATTAAAAAAATGGAGGCAGCGCCGCAGGCGGCGATCGCATAGAACGATGAGCGGCAGTTTTTCGTTAAAAAAACAGCATAGACAGCCAAAAATACAATTATCAAAACTACGATAAAGGCAATTAACAGCCCCCACTCCTCACAAAGTATGCCGAAAACAAGATCGGTATCGGCTGCAGCAATGCTTGCTAGAAAACCATTCCCGCTGCCTACACCTAAAAGGCCGCCACTTGCAGCAGCAATCAAAGTACGAGTCTGCTGGAAACCGGTAGTATTCGCATATTTCCATATATTTCTCCAGGTTGCAAAGCGAGAGGCAATATAGGGCATGAAGGCAATAACCGCCATTGCACCGATCAATGCGCCTGAAGATATTAGAGCGATAGTGCGCAGATCACCGGAACGCATGAAGGCAATAACAATGAAGGTGCCAAAGAAAACGACCACAGTACCGAAGTCTCTCATGAGCACAAGCGCACCAATACATATGCCAGAAAACGCAATAAATGCTGTCATATTGCGTGTCGTCAGCAGCTTGTCCAGGGCAGCTGTGCCGACGATTACAAAAGCAATTTTAACGAACTCCGATGGTTGAAAAGTTATAAAACCAAGGTTTATCCAGAGTTTTGCACCATAGCGGGTTTCTCCTATTGCCAAATTCAACACCAAAAGTATAATAGCAGTGGAGGCAAGAAGGTATTTTAACTTACGCGTCCGTCCAAGATCGCTGATCATAAACTCCAGGACAGAATAGACCAACATGCCAAAAAGAATTGCTGCAAGCTGTATATACAACAAATCCGGTGCGGCCGAAGAAACGATAAATAAGCTCATACCGCAGAGAAAATAGCAAAGCAGTTCAAGTTCAAGGTATTTTCGGCTGAGCCAATGCTTGATATGAAAGTGTAGAGTTTCAGCAAAAATAAACACAATAAATGTTAGAGTTACAGCTAGGTTAACCTCCGGGAACATGGCCAGCATTACTTGGATGACTCCTAGGAATTGAAAGAGCAAGATCAGGGCGAAGGCCGCGCTAGAGTTAAAAAGTCTGCCGGACGGTATAAGAGTTGCAGTATAATCATCTTGCTGCAGCAATCCGCTTTCTTCTTCATCCGCTGGTAGAAGGGTCATTTTTACCCCGGCAAGAGAAATAGTATCCCCGTAATTTACAATCTGAGGAGCCTCAATCTTTATGCCGTTAACTTTCACACCACCTTTTGAACCCAAATCAGTAATATACCAAGCACGATCGCGAAATGTAAGCACAGCATGGTTTCTCGAAACAAAAGGCAGGGCGATCACTATGTCGGATACTTTACTTCGCCCGATCGAATTTTCCCAGTGTTTAAGCGGGACCCGGCTGCCGTCCATCATCATCAGATATCCCCAAGCCGACGCTCGCTTTCTACCCTGCAATAGCGGCAAAATACAGCGTAAAAAAATAGTAATCGCTAGGATTGGAAAGACCCAACGTACAACAAAGGTGTACAGCCCTATTGTAATTTCAAAATATGAAAAGAAGTTCCCAATTCTTTCGAAGATATCAGGAACTTTCGTTATCGACCATTCCAAAAACTGTTTCACATTTTCTAAAAAAATATTCATCTGATTTTCCTCTTAAAATTGATTGTTCGAATCTTCATAGCCTTCTCTTGTTATTATTTTAAAGTTCTTTTTTCGACAAACGTATTCCTGCTATGTAAAACAAAAACGCTTTGTTGTGCAGCCTCACAACCATATTTAAACAGCCTCCTTTTTTGAGGAGGCTGTATTTAGAGAAATCCTCTCTTTTTATTCATCAATAGCGCGTTCTAATTACCGCACCCTTATCAGCCGATTCCGCCAAGCGGGAATAAAGATGCAGGTAACCTCTTTTAATTTTTGGTGGCGGGGCAGTCCATTTTTGGAGTCGTTCTTTCAGCTCCCCTTCTTCAACATGTAAATGAAGTTTGCGCTCATTGATATCGATAGTTATACGGTCACCATTTTTGACAACAGCTATAGACCCTCCTTCCGCTGCCTCTGGAGAGACATGGCCAACGAAACAGCCGTTGTTAGTACCTGAAAAACGGCCATCTGTAACCAGGGCAGTCTTCAGGGCTAGCCCGCGACCGTAGAGCATCTTCATCACTGTAAACATCTCCCGCATCCCGGGGCCACCTTTCGGGCCTTCATAGCGGATGACGACAACATGACCTTCGCGCACGATTCCGTTAGAAACTGCTTCCACCGCTTCTTCCTCACTGTCAAAAACAATTGCTTCTCCGGTGAAGGACCAGATGCGCCTGTCGATCGCCGCTGGCTTTGTCACTGCTGTCCTTGGTGCAAGGTTTCCTCTAAGAACAGCAAGACCGCCGCTTTCGGAGAAAGGAGCCGTTATTGGTCTGATCACTTCACGGTTTTTGCTCACAGCATCTTTGATGTTTTCGCCTACTGTTGTATTGTTGACAGTTAAAGCATTCAGGTCAAGCAGTGAAGCGATCTCCTTCATTACCGCTGGTACACCACCGGCATTGTAAAAGTCGATGATGTTCGGTGTTGCCGCGGGGTTAATCTTAACGATATGTGGGGTGGTGCGGCTGAGCTCATCAAAAAGGTCCACCGAGATCTCCTGTTCAAGCTCGTAGGCGATAGCAAGCATGTGCAGGATAAGGTTTGTGGAGGCTCCCATTGCCATACCGACCCTGATCGCATTTTCCATCGCACTTCTGGTCATGATCTTGCGAGCAGTAATCCCTTCCCTAACAAGTTCCATAATCTTGCGTCCCGATTCCTGAGCAATACGGTACCGTTCAGCATAAACCGCCGGAATAGCTGCAGAGCCGGGCAGGCTCATTCCCAGCGCTTCGGCTGTACAGCACATTGAGTTGGCAGTGCCAAAAAAGGAGCAGGAGCCACAGCAGGGGTTAGCTCCGTCTTCCAAAGCGTAGTATTCTTCTTCAGTTATCTTTTTCTCTTGAAGCATGCCGTAGGCTTCCATGACTGAGCTGCCGTCGGAATTGCGGTTGTCAAATTCAATCCCTCCAAGCATCGGGCCGCCGACAACCATTATGGCCGGAATATCGAGCCGTGCTGCAGCCATAAGCATACCGGGAACAATTTTATCACAGGAGCCTAAAAGAACGAGGCCATCAATCTGGTGAGCATCGGCGACCATCTCGATACTACTGGCAATTAGATCCCTAGTCGGTAGGATCCTGTGCATACCTTCATGGGCCTGCGCCACTCCATCGCAGGCAGCGATCACCCCAAATTCCAAAGGTGTGCCGCCACCCTGACTGACCCCAGTTTTTACAAATTCCGCCACTTGGCGCAGGTTATAGTGTCCTGGAACAAAGGAGTTCCAGGAGTTAGCAATCCCGATCAGCGGTCTTTCCAGGTCATAGTCAGTATAGCCAGTAGCCTTGTAAAATGCACGGGCCATAGACCATGCCGGTCGCTTTAAGACATCTTTACTTCTCCAAAACATCGTATTCCTCCCCGGAAATTATTAAAAAACTTAATCTTGTTTAATAATTCAACACAAAGAAGCGTAATCCTTTCGAAAAATTGTTTAAAAAATGCTATATTGCTAAAGTAATGCGTTTATCCTTTTTTGACTTCTTTAACTCCCCCAACACTTCTATTGCGCATAAATCCAATTAACAGAATAGCAAAACTAACCATTAAACCAATATATATTGACTGCTCGCTTTTCCCTAATAATGTTCCCCACATAAAAACAGTAAATGCTGCTAAAATCATGCTTATGTTTACTGTTCGAGATAAAAAAACATCTGGCTTAAACAAAGTTACTAACAGAGGAATAAACAAAGCAGCCCCCCGTAGTCCAAGCGCATAGTAGGACCAATACAAAACAAATGATTCAAGTCCGCTAAGGGCAATAAAAAGTGCAAAAATTAAAATTAATATAATTACACAACGCGAAACAAAAATATTTTCACGATCAGTTGAGTTGAAGCGTATTTTTTGATAAATATCCCGCGTAACTATGGTACTTACACCGAGGGTAATGCCGGCTGCTGCTCCGATAACCGTAATTAGCATCGTCGCGATCAATAAACCAGAAAACCAGGGATTTAATGTTAAAATAAACCTGGGCAGTGCTTCAACTGGATTGATTGATGGATAATTTTGCCTCATATACAACCCGATGAAAATCGACGCTTATCCAAGTGGCGGTATTAAGAAAGCAGCAAACAAAGCTCCCAAACGAGCAGTTTTTTCATTTGTTGCTGCACTCAGAGCCTGCATCGTCGTCTGTGATGTAATAATGCCTATAAGTAAAGAAATCCCTCCAGACAAATCTTTCCATATTCCCCGGCCGAAAAGACTGAACCAAGGGAACTGAGGAAAGCTATTGCGCAACCCACTCCAGCCGCCAGCCCAAAGGAAAGCAAGAATACCGCCTATTACTAAAGCACCGTAAAGTAATATTGTTTTATATAAACCAGACATACCGGCTCCCCAGAATCCCCCAAAAAATATAAAACAAGCAGTCATCGACACTGCTAAGGCCGCACCATATACAGGCAACATACCGGTTATTGTACTAAATAAAGCTGCCGCACTAATAATTTGCGGCACCAGTGTGATAAATAATGATGTGCACATTATTACCACGGAAACAAGTCCGGTCTTTTTGCCGTATACGGATGACAGAAATTGCGGAACCGTTTCTAATTTTGTGTTGTGAATTGGTTTAGCAAAAAACAGAGCCAGTAATAAAGAGGACACACCAAGGCCAAGTGTAAACCACCAGGCTGAAAGGCCATAGACAAAAGCTAGCTGCGCCGTACCAATTGAACATGATCCACCAACGAAAGTCCCAATAAACATACCGGTAACAATTAAAATTCCAGCATTATGCCCCCCCACGGTAAAATCACTAGAAACCTTAACCTTAACCCTTGCATAGAAGCTAATAATTAGAATAATGCATAGGGAAAAAACGATTGATAAATAGTGGCCAGTAGACAGGTGCATCTAAAAAACCTCCTAAAGCAACTCCCTATTTGGGAAAACAGGGCAACACCCCAGATTTTTTTAAGACTAGTCTTATTTAGTGATTCAACACTGGGGAGCGTAATCCTTTTCAGAGGATAGATCCGAATAGGTTATGTCTATGCGGACAGGACTCTTAAAGAGTGCCTGCAGGATATCTTTTTCTGCCTGGTTCGATCATAAAAGCACGCGTGATCTGAACCTCACCATGCGAAGGAGTCTCCAAGGAAATTACCATGGCCATGCGCGACAAAAATAACTCCTCTAAGTCTACCCAAAGAAAGAGCTCGGCCTCTTCTTTACCATTAAAAATTATCATTTCATTATCAGCAGGGAAAAAACGAGGTAGAAGTTGTGATTCTAGCGGTAGGTAAATCGTTTTAAGAGTCTTTCCATTGACACTGTCATCCGGCCCAAAGCGTGCCTGATTAAGGTTTAAAAGTTCAAGAATCTCCAGCGGGGTATATAAAAAAATGTTCAACCCTTCGAGCTCCAATTCGCTAGCCATCTGCCAGTCTTTCGATTCACTCTCTTTAACGTATAAAGTACCTTTCTTGCGGTAGAGTTGGAGATCGTATTCGGAAAGGGTGCCGTAAAGTTGGCCTTCCAGATATTCACCCTGGAATAAAAGGGTATACTGGTCGCTTTTTTCTTGGATCGTTAGCGAATATTCGGTTTCCTGCTGCATAGCCTCTAGAACATCCTGTAAAAGTACTGGCGCAGAAGCTGCCTTGGGAGGGGATAAAATTAATACAATAAAAATCAAGAGCAAACAGCAATTGAGAACGATTAAAATAGTTGTCAAGCCTTTATTGTTGCTCTGTCGGGGTATGAGAAAAGGCATCTTTATTTCCTCCCTCGTATAATTTGATTGGAAACACATATTGCCAAGGGGCGCTGCCCCTGATTACAATCAACATAGGT
>JAAZDR010000161.1 GCA_012512705.1 Bacillota bacterium | reverse complement strand
GATAAGTAATCTCCACCTGCGGATGATAGAAAAGCAAGCGCAAAAGCTCCATCCCCGTATAACCTGTTGCGCCGATTATACCTGCTCTAAGCATAGTATTTCCTCCCCTTGTTCACTTGGCTATATAAAAAAGCCTCTCACCCTTAAAGGACGAGAGGCTATCTCGCGGTACCACCTTTTTAGCCGCCTAAAAGCGGCCACCTCGCTCCGCTATCGATTAATAGCGGCCCTTTTTAACGGCAGGGAACCGACACAACCTAAACACCAGACCAGCAGTTCCTGGCTGGCTTCAGCCGGTACCTCCGGGGTGCGCTTCCGAACAAGTTCTGATACCAGGCTTCCACCTTCCCTGGCTCGCTTGATCTTCCCTTGTTCCTACTCTCCCCTTCATCAGTATAAGATTATTAACCTGCTTATCGCTAGCAACTGATTATTTTAGATCAGATTTTAACACCTGCAGTTTTAAAAGTCAAGAATTATGCATTATTTTTTTAGATTTTCCACAAGCTCCACAAGCAGGCCGGCACTCGATTCAGGATTAATAAAGGCAACAGATTCACCTGAAGCGCCGGGGCGGGGTTTTTGATCGAGCAAACGCACACCCTTTTCTTTGAGCTCTTCCAGTCTTTTTTCTAGATCTTCGACTTCAAATGCTATATGGTGCATACCCTCGCCCTTTTCGGCGATAAACCTAGCAATATTATTTTCCTGATCAAGTGGCTCTATCAACTCTAGACTGCTCTCGCCAATCGGTAAGAACGCTATGCGCAGACCGCGTCCTTCGAGCACTTCTTCTCTGGTGATTTCCAGACCGAGAACCTTTTTGTAAACCTCAGCAGTGCCCTCAATACTTTTTACGGCGATGCCGATATGAGCAATTTTCTTTAACATCGATAAGCCTCCCTTATATAAAAAATATGCTTAATCTTAAACATAGCTTAATCCGTTTTTCTTAATGAAGTCAATGATTTCTTCCATGGGGTTGCCAGTAGTAAAAACCTCCATTATCCCTCTTTCTCGTAGATAAGGGATATCCGTTTTGGGAATCGTCCCCCCGGCAATTAACAGGACATCCTTAGCTCCTTTATCGCGCAATAGATCCGCGATCGGCGGTAGGAGCTGCATATGCGCCCCCGAGAGGATACTAACGCACACTACATGCACATTCTCTTCCACAGCTTTTTGGACGATCTGCTCCGGCGTCTGCTGCAAACCGGAGTAAATAACCTCCAGCCCTGCATCACACAAAGAACGGGCAAGCACCTTTGCCCCCCGATCATGGCCATCTAACCCAACTTTCGCCACTAAAACACGGAGAGGGATATCTTCTCTTTCTGGATGCTGTAAACGGTCGGTTTTTTTAAAGCTTTGTTCCTGCTGCTGGTAAGCGCCAAATACTTCCTTTAATACACCGCAGATTTCCCCTATTGTTGCATATGCTTTTACCGCTTCTAAAAGCAGTGGCATCAGGTTCTCTTTTGTACGCGCCCTACTGCGCAGCTCTAAGAGAATTTCTGTTACCCGGCGGAGATCACGCTCTTGCCGTATTTTTTTTAAACTCTCCATCTGGCGAGAGATAACCTCAGGGTCAGATTTCGGCAGCAAAAATGGTTCATCAACAGGAACTTTAAAGCGGTTAAGACCGACCACCGTCCGTTTGCTGCTTTCAATCTCTTTCTGAGCACGGTATGCACTCTCTTCAATTACCTGGCGCATATATCCTTTTTCCATAGCAGAAAAAGCACCGCCAAGCCGGTCGATTTCGTTTATATAGCTCCAAACATCTTTTTCAAAGCGCTGCGTTAAGTTTTCCATCGCCTGCGATCCGCCCATGAGAGCAGCATTATTCACAATGCCGCTTTCATGGGCAAGCACCTGCTGAGTACGCAAGGCAAGGAGGGCAGAGTGTTCGTTCGCGAGGGTATAGGCGTTATCATAAGCGTTTGTACATACTGATTGGGCGCCACCAAGAACCGCACTCAGAGCCTGATAAGCAACGCGAACAATATTGACCTCCGGCTGCTGGGCGGTAAGTTCGCTGCCGGCAGTTTGGGCATGAAAACGCAGCGCCATCGACTGCTCCTTTTGCGCCCCAAAACGTTCTTTCATTAACAAGGCCCAGATACGGCGCGCAGCCTCAAACTTGACGGTCTCAGCGAATAAATTTTGATGGGCACTGAAATAAAATGATAGCTGTGGGACGAAATCATCTATTTTAAGGCCGGCCCGTAAGACGCTGTCAATATAGGTGATAGCATGACTCAGGGCAAACGCTACTTCCTGCTCTGCGGTGGCACCTGCTTCGCGTAAGTGGTAACCACAGCAGCTTAACGCCTCCCAGTGCGGCGTTTCTTCCACGCAAAAGGCAAGTAGATCTATAGCGAGACGCATAGATGGCTCCGGAGGAAAGATCGAAGCTCCGCCTGCAAGGTATTCTTTAAGGATATCATTTTCAATCCTTCCCCTTAGTTCCCGCGGAGAGATCCCCTGCTTTTCAGCCACGGCAATATACATGGCCATGATTATTGCTGCTGGAGCGCTAATCGCCAAAGAAATATTCAACTTATGTAAAGGTATATCTTTGAAAAGGGCCTCCATATCAGCCATGGAGTCTATCGCCACCCCTACCTTTCCCACTTCACTGCGTGCCAGAGGATGGTCAGAGTCGAGCCCCATCTGGGTTGGGAGATCGAAAGCGATACACAAACTGGTTTGTCCGTGTCTCAGGAGATAATGCAAGCGTTTATTCGTTTCCCTTGCCGTGGCAAATCCAGCAGGCTGTATCATACACCACGATTCACGATCATGCATCTTTTATCCCTCATTTATAGAAAAGCCTAGGCATAGCACCTAGGCTTTGAGTGTTTTTTTCAGCAATTCGGGAACTTCAAAAGGCAGCGAAGCAACCTCTACACCTGCTGCTTTTAGGGCTTTCACTTTTCCTTCAAAAGTACCGCGGCCGCGTTCAATGATTGCGCCGGCATGCCCCATACGTTTACCCGGAGGTGCGCTCTTCCCCGCGAGGTAAGCG
>JAAZDR010000324.1 GCA_012512705.1 Bacillota bacterium | reverse complement strand
GGCTTGCTGCCTGATCTGCCTTTAGAAAAATTTAAATTTGTAGGTAACAGTGCGATTAAGGGAGCTTGCACGGCCTTGTTTTCGAAGGAAGCGTATAAAAAGGGACAAAAACTGGGGCAGAAAATGACCTATCTTGAACTTTCAGTAGGAAACACTTTTATGGAAGAGTTTGTTTCAGCGCTTTTTTTGCCGCATACCGATCTGGAACGATTTCCCTCTGTAACTGATTAATCATAGAAAGGAGAGTAAATGTGTGGCACTGAGCATATATAAAGAAAAATATAGTGGTAAGGTAGGCGAAGTGGTTCTCGGTGCTACCAAAGAGCAAGGTGGAACGCGGAGCCATACGATTACTGTTGGTGGTGAGACGGCTTTGCCTTTTCTTCACTTTGAAGGTGATCTGCCTAACCGCCCGGTTGTAGCTTTAGAGATCTGGGATATGGCACCTGTGGAATGGCATCCATGCTTTAAAAAGTATTACGGTGAGGTCTTCGATAACCCCGGAGCTTGGGCAGAAAAATGTGTTGAAGAATATAAGGCAGACTTAGTGCTTTTACGCCTCAAAAGTGCAGATCCGGATCTAGAAGACAGATCTCCGGAAGAATGTGTAAGCAGTCTAAAGAAAGTTCTTGGGGCAGTAGGCGTTCCTTTGATCGTTTTGGGCTGTGGGAAAGCAGAGAAGGATAATCAGCTTTTCCCAAAAATTGCGGAAGCGGCAGCAGGTGAAAACCTTCTTCTTGGTGTTGCTGAACTGGAGCAATACAAAACGATCACCAGTGCTTGTATAGCGCATAATCATAGTGTTATCGCCCAATCACCAATTGATATCAATATTTGTAAGCAGTTAAATATTCTCATTGCTGAAATGAGTGCAGCGATGATGAAGCGCACCGTCATCGACCCAACGATTGCTGCCCTTGGATATGGTATTGAGTATAGTTATTCGATTATGGAGCGGGCACGGCTGGGTGCGCTGCAGGGAGATAAAATGTTGGCGATGCCGATGATCGGTAATGTCGGCTATGAGGTCTGGAAAGCAAAGGAAGCGAATATCAGCGCTGCAGAGGCACCGCGATGGGGAGGACAGGAGGAAAGGGCGGTGCTTTGGGAAGCATCAACGGCAATGGCACTCCTGCAGGGGGGTATGGATATACTGGTCATGCGCCATCCGCAAGCACTAAAGTTGGTAAAGCAGAATATTGAGGAGTTGATGAAGGATAACAGTTATGATTAGAATAGGGGGTATGATTAGTAATGATTATTATCGGCGAGAGAATAAACGGGATGTTCAAAGACATAGCTCAGGCGATTGAGAAGCAAGATCCGGAGCCGGTACAGATGTGGGCAAAAAAGCAGGAGGAAGCCGGGGCCAGATATCTGGATCTCAATGTGGGTCCGAGTTCAGCTGATCCGGTTTCGGCCATGAAATGGCTAGTGGAAGTTACACAAGAGGTATCTGATCTTCCCCTTTGTCTTGACTCCACAAATTATGATGCCATTGAGGCAGGTTTAGCTTTGTGCAAGAGACCGGCAATAATTAATTCAGTGCCAGCAGAGATGCCGAAAATGGAACGCGTTTTTGAGATGGCTGTGCGCTATAATTCTGAGGTAATCGGCCTTGCTATGAATGAAGAGGGGATCCCGAAGGATGCTGATTCGCGTGTGGCACTGGCTATGGAACTAGTTGCGATTGCTGATTCTTTTGGCTTACCCATGGAAAGACTCTACATCGACCCGCTAGTATTGCCTTGTAATGTGGCCCAGGATCACGGTCCGGAGGTTTTGCAGACATTGCGCCAGGTAAAACTCTTAGCTGATCCCCCGCCAAAAACGGTGATTGGTTTGAGCAATATTTCCCAGGGGACGAAAGACAGGGGGCTTGTTAACCGGATTTTTGCGGTAATGGCTATGGCTAACGGGCTGGATGCAGCAATCGCCGATGCAAATGATCAGCAGTTGATGGAAGCGGTGGCTACAGCACGAATTCTTTTAAATAAAGATATTTATTGTGACTC
>JAAZDR010000160.1 GCA_012512705.1 Bacillota bacterium | reverse complement strand
GGAAACCGCTGGGGCAGCTGGACGGTACTCTTGACATTTTTAATCTCCTTTCTCTGACTTAAAAACAATACTTTTCTACATACTATGATCGTTACTGGAAGGAGGTTGCTGGTTAGAAAGTTAGAATTGAAGCAGCTGCTCCTCTTAAGGAGTCAATAGAGAACAAAAAACCCCGTAAGCCTTTTGGCAACGGGGATTCTGTATGCTTTTAAACTGGCTGCGGGACCAGGGATCGAACCTGGGATTCATGATCCAGAGTCATGCGTGTTACCGCTACACCATCCCGCAGCGCAATTTAAATTATAACAAAAACGGATCATCACTGTCAAGGAAACACATAGTTAATTATTTATTTTCATCTTCCTTCAGATATGTTATAGCGCGTTCCAGTCTTTGTAGCGTTTTTTCCTGGCCTAAGATGGCCATTATTTCAAAAAGCCCGGGTCCTTGAGTCCTGCCAGTGAGCGCCAGGCGGGTGGCTTGAATCAATCGCCCTGCCGAGACACCAAGCTTTTCCCTCAGCTGGCTGTAAGCAGCCTCTACACTTTCCACATCAAACCTTTCCAGGGTGGATAAATAACTTTTAGTAGCAATTAAGAGTTCCCTTACCCCTTCTTTTTGAAAAACCTTCCGCACCCCTTTTTCTTCGTAGGTAAAACCATCAGTATAGAAGTACTCTACAGCATCAACCACTTCTGCTAGGGTGCGAACACGTTCGCGAACAGCATTGATAATTGCCTTTAGTTTTTTATGCTCCGTTTCATCCGGCTTTCGAGAAATGTAGCCTGTTTCCTGTAAATAAGGAACAGACAGCTGGACAATTCTCTCAAGACTGCTCTTTCGTAGATAGTGGCCATTCATCCAAGTTAGTTTTTTTAGATCATAGATAGCAGCAGTTTTCGAAATTTGCTCAAGGGAAAAATCAGCGATAATCTGCTCTATAGAGAAAAGTTCCTCTTCCCCCGGTGGTGACCAGCCAAGAAGAGCAAGGTAGTTTATCATCACTTCCGGGAGGTAGCCCTGTTTCCTGAATTCTTCTACTGAAATTGCCCCATGACGTTTACTTAATTTCGAGCGGTCAGGGGCTAAAATCATCGGCACATGAGCAAACCCGGGCAAAGGATAACCTAAAGCTCTAGCGATTAATATTTGTTTTGGGGTGTTCGAGAGGTGTTCCTCTGCCCTGATCACGTGTGAAATTTGCATCTGGTAGTCATCAACTACACTAGCAAAGTTGTATGTAGGCCATTTGTTTGATTTAAGCAGAATGAAATCGTCAAACAAATTGTTTTCAAAAGAAACTTTTCCCCTGATAAGGTCTTCAACAACTGTTAGTCCTTCCTTAGGCGTACGCAGTCTGACAACCGGTTTTCTCCCCTCTTTTATAAATCGCTGGCATTGCTCAGCTGTAAGGTTACGACAGCGGCCGCTGTAAAGATGAGATTTGCCTTCCTTTTTAGCTGCATCACGGGCCGCAGCAAGCTCTTCTGTTGAGCAAAAACAGTAGTAAGCTTTTCCGTTTTTAAGGAGACGCTCGATCTCTTTTTGATAAATTTCCCGACGTTCAGATTGGTAGTAGGGGCCAAAAGCGCCTCCTTTTAGCGGTCCTTCGTCCCAATCGAGCCCCAGCCAGTTTAAAGAGTCGAGTATCCCTTGCAATGATTTGCTAGTTGAACGCTCCAGATCAGTATCATCAATACGGAGTACAAATGTTCCCTGTTTTTTACGGGCAAAAAGCCAATTGAAGAGAGCTGTCCTTGCCCCACCAATATGTAAATCGCCAGTTGGGCTAGGTGCAAATCGTACTCTAACTTTGGCCAAATTTTATTCACCTCTTCTGCACTTCACCTTAAGGTTGTAAATATATCCCATAAAACAACTATATTGTAATATACCATAAAAAGAAGATAAATTAAAGAGAAAGCGATCCGATTCTACTCGGATCACTGTAAAATTAAAGCTGGTTAAGTGCTGTCTGGCACTGCTGGATACAGTCCTCTATCTTCCGTGCCGACTCTTCAAAAGCGTTTTTTGCCTGTGCATTCTGAACAGTTTGTGCTGCGGAGCGCAAATTCTTCGCCGATAGGCGACAGTATTTAATCGATTCTTCAACCTGCTGGCGGGTTTCCATCTATTCACCTCCACCTTTTTCTTTTACATTTAGTATGCTTGGTTGAGTTAAAAATAATCCAGAAAAATACTGTTAAGCTATTTTATCCCCGTTGTTGCATTTTCTCTCCGGCTGCAAGAGCACCACTTTACCATCAGCGGCCACTGCGCCTAGTACAAGGACTTCGGAGACAAATGTGGCAATCTGTCGTGGAGGGAAGTTAATAACGGCAACTACTTGTTTCTCAACTAGTTCTTCTTTACTGTAGAGAGCAGTGATCTGCGCACTGCTTTTTTTGATCCCTATTTCTCCAAAATCTATTTTTAGTTTATACGCCGGTTTTCTCGCTTCCGGAAAGTCGTGAGCCTCAAGTACTGTGCCTACCCTAATATCTAGTTTTAAAAAATCATTAATTAAAACCATTATTTGTCCTTTCTAAGCTAATATTTAGGGTGTCGAGTAAATGAATTAATATTTCGCCACAGTTTTCATGAAAGACAAGGCATGCATTTAGATCGTAAGGTGTAGGTTGCTTATTAATAATCACCAATTCATCAGCATAGCGAGGGAGACCTGCAGCCGGGTAAACTTCTAAACTACTTCCGATAACGATTAATAAAGAACATTTTTTTCGCAGTTCTCTTTCTAGTTCAAAGAAAAAATGAGGCATCGGATCCCCAAAAAGAACTACGTTAGGCCGCAACATACCCTTACATTGGGGACAAAGCGGTGGAATGTGTTCTTCTTCCAATTGCACACTAAGTGTTTCCCAAGGATGTTCTTTGGCGCAATTCAGACAACGGCAGCTTCGCAGGTGCCCATGGATCTCCCATACGTTTTTTGAACCAGCTAAAGAATGCAAGCCATCTATATTCTGGGTAATTAATCCTTGAAGATAGCCATGTTTTTCTAAAACAGCAAGAGCATAATGAGAGCGGTTAGGTTTTGCCTTCTTTAATTTTAGGAAACTAACAAATCCAACCCGTTAAAACCGTTCCGGATCTTCATGAAGAACTTGAACAGTAGTATATTTAATTGGATCTATTTTTTCCCAGAGCCCTTCCCCCGGGCTGCGGAAATCAGGGATGCCGCTTTCGGTACTCACACCTGCTCCCGTCAAGACATAAACACCTTTGGTGTTGACGATCATTTCCGCAAGCTTTCTCAGTTTTTTCCCCAGCAAAAGAGTCTTCCCTCCTTATCGGTTTGCTTCTCTAATTTAAATTCTTCTTCACCTATCCCCCAAATCCTTTTTATTCAATTCTTCCGTTTTCAATAAAAGCGGCCTTAACTCTTTAAGCATTTCTTCAAGCTGTTGCGCATATTTTGTATATAGATTTTTAGCCTGCTGGGCTTCACTTTGCTGTGAATAGAGGGTTAGATCGGAGGCGATCTTCTGCAAATTGGCAATAAAAGCCGCTTTCGTATGCTCTACTGGTCTTTCTTTAGTATCATCATAGAGATCAATATACAGGTTTCCATTAGAATCCAATTGAGCAATAGCAACATTCCTGTAGTTATCAACACCAGCACTCTTTAATTTTAACTTTAACCATTCTTCTGAATGACCTAGTTTATTGAGGTTATCTTTGGAGATCTTTCCATTTAAAACTAAAATATTGGGTATGCCTTGGTACTCCGCTTTAATTTTTAGGTCTTCTGGTGTAACAGCACTTTTCTGACCTTTTTTTACGACACTGACTTCACCTTTGGGCTCAAGAATTGCATACTCAATTTCATCTAATAACGGTGCTCCCGCCAAGCGCAGAGAGGACAAAAGATCGTCAAAATTCATTTTTGCTTTAAACAGGTTTTTTTCCTGTACTTTACCGTTTCTAATCAGCACGATAGGCCTACCGACTACAATGCGACGAATACCTGGAAAATAACAGCCGCCTATGTTTAATAAAATTGTTAAAGAGCTCCATAGGGCGATATTCATTAGGCTTGAAAGGAAATGGACTTCGCTTTCTACTAGCGCATTGCTGGCGATGCTGCCGATCGTTACGGCAGCAATAAAATCGATTGTGGTCATCTCCCCCATCTCAGATGGACCCATTAGCCTGGCCATCGCTAATAAAAATAAATAAGTTATGATTGAACGAATTAAAAAGCCGTAGAGCGTAAGATCCGGGGAGCCGAGAAAGATGCTCTGAAAAAAAGACAATCTAGTGCACCTCCATTATAATAGGAAAACCTCTCATATGAGAGGTTTTCCTATTATAATGTTGCTTATACTGAGGTTCCTGCTGTTCTATTTCGCTAAGGCGAGATTCGAGGCCCTCAATGATCGACCTTGTCTGAACTGCAAATTGGTTGAACATCTGTTTTGCACTCTGGTCTTGCGTCTCTAGGGCGAAACTCTCTAGATCCGCTTGGCAGCTTTTCAAGCTGGCCAGGGTGGTTTTCACTTTTTGCCCGACAGTCATTAAAGCCCCCCTTAACAGTTTATATCCTTTTATATTTTGTTAAGGGATTAATGTGTAATTATACCCTAAATGGAATGGGTTTGTTGGAACCTAATTAGCAGCAGCTGCCTCTCGAACATGCTCAGCCTGTTGATTAACTGTCTCCTCCCGGGCAATACGGTAAACGGCTGGTACCGCCCGATAGCGATCATAAGAGATGTTTTCGCTTCGTAAATGTTCACCATTTAAAAATACGTTCCTCCAAACACTAACTTCATATCCTTTAATTCCATTTTGGACAGTTACTGTTTCTCCTGGTTTTAATTGGGGATCAACTATGTATTTCGCTGGAAGGGCATACTCCTTTACAATTTTTGTAGAAATTTGGACCCTTTCTTTCATCTTTTGTCCAAATATTTTAATTTCCAGGCGCCCATTTTCTGCCACCGCTGTTAATAAGAGAGCATGTTCACGATTGTTTATAAATTTTAAATCCGGACCATTTTGGGTAACAGTTGCATCAAGCCCAGCTGGCAGATATGCAACCCGTAGACTATGATTATGCCTTTCACTTATTTCAAGGTTAGCTAGAAGCGCAGCATTATAAAGAGTAGATGATGTTTGGCAAACACCACCGCCAACACCATCAACAATCTTATTATTAACTATAATCGGTGCACTTTGGTACCCAGATTCGTGTGAAATTTCACCAATGTTCTCAAGGAAAGAGAATTCCTCACCATGAAGGATAATAGTTTCATTTAAGGAGGCGGCAGAGAGGGCAATATTGTGAGCACGACCTGTTTGTGCAGGATTGTATGAGGTTTCGAAGGAAGCCATTAAAGAGTTAATCCCTAGTTCGAGGAGTTTATCCTTTGTAACAGGAGGGCGAATCTCTTTTATTACAGCGGCAATAAGAGTTTTTTCTCCTGTGGGGGGCAAACTTTTGAGTATTGCTTCTCTTGTGGCTTTAAAATCAAGCATGCGGCCGTTCTTTTCGGCAGCTATTTCAACGCTGTCTTCAAGAACTATAAAGT
>JAAZDR010000159.1 GCA_012512705.1 Bacillota bacterium | reverse complement strand
GGCATCCAGGCAGCGCTTGATATTGCCGCGGCCGGATTCAAGGTTGATCTGGTGGAAAAAGAGCCTACAATCGGGGGACGGATGTCCCAGCTCGATAAAACATTTCCAACCCTTGACTGCTCTGCTTGTATTTTGACACCAAAGATGGTTGAGGTTGCCCAGAACGAGAATATTAATCTGTTCACCTACTCAGAAGTGGAAGAGGTCGAAGGGTTTGTGGGCAACTTTAGCGTTAGGATCCGCAAAAAAGCCCGCAGTGTTGATATGGATAAATGTACGGGGTGTGGTGTCTGTTGGGAAAAATGCCCAAGCAAGGTTGACAGCGAGTATGACCTTGGGCTCTCTAAGCGCAAGGCGATCTATGTACCATTCCCTCAGGCCGTTCCGAATGTGCCGGTGATTGACCGCGATAACTGCCGCTATTTTAAAGAGGGGAAATGTAAGATCTGCCAGAAGCTCTGTCCGTCCAATGCTGTTAATTACGAGCAGCAGGATGAGGTTATTGTCAATAAATATGGAGCTATAGTAGTGGCTACTGGTATTGATATTCTTGAGCTTGACAACTACGGCGAATACAGCTATGGCAAGCACCCTGATATTATTACGAGCCTGGAATTTGAACGCTTGCTTAATGCTTCCGGCCCTACGGGAGGAAAACTCGTTAAGCCTTCGAATGGAGAAGAACCAAAAAATGTAGTCTTTATCCAGTGTGTTGGTTCACGTGATAAAGCCCGCGGCAAGAATTACTGTTCGAAGATCTGCTGTATGTATACAGCAAAGCACGCGATTCTCCTTAAGGAGAAGATGCCGGAGGCGCAAGCCTTTGTCTTTTATATCGATACACGGACAGCTGGGAAGGGATATGAGGAATTTCACCGCCGTGCCTGTGAGGATTACGGGGCCGTTTACCTGCGGGGTAATGTCGGTAAGGTCTATCCCGATGGCG
Organism: Bacillota bacterium; assembly: GCA_012512705.1. GTDB lineage: Bacteria > Bacillota > Dethiobacteria > DTU022 > JAAZDR01 > JAAZDR01. The sequence continues at coordinate 3,384 of JAAZDR010000159.1, read as the reverse complement.
ATAAGTTAGTTGTCCATGGTGTTGATTCTCTCAGTGGGGAAATACTGGAGTTGGAGGCAGATATGGTCGTCCTCGCTGCTGCTGTTACAGCTCGTAAAGATGCTACTGCTCTCGGGCGTATGCTAGGAATTACTACAGATGAATACGAATTTTTTAATGAAGCGCATCCCAAACTGCGTCCGGTAGAGACACATTCAGCGGGGATCTATCTTGCCGGTGCCTGCCAGGCGCCCAAGGATATCCCTGATGTTGTGGCCCAGGCTAGCGGCGCCGCCTCAAAAGTAATCGCTCTGCTCTCCAAAAAGAGCTTACTCAGCGACCCGATGATCTCTAAGGTCGATGAAAAACGCTGCTCAGGGTGCCTTAACTGTGAGGCGATCTGTCCCTATGGAGCGATATCGGCGAAAAAGATTGAAGAACGTGTGGGCAGAGAAATTGTTGAACGGTTAGTTGCTGAAGTGAACACTGCTCTTTGCCAAGGCTGTGGCAGTTGCAGTGTAGCCTGCCGCCCCGGAGCGATTAACCTCAAGGGCTTTAGTAATGAACAGCTGTTATCGGAGGTGGATGCGATATGTCTGTAACGGAAAAAAGTCTGCAGGAAAAACAGGCATGGGAACCTTTGATTGTTGCTTTTTGTTGCAACTGGTGCAGCTATGCAGGCGGTGATCTGGCCGGAACAAGCAGGATGCCCTACCCCGCGAATATACGCGTGATTCGCGTACCCTGTTCCAGTCGCGTCAATCCGATGATGGTTCTACGTGCCTTCCAGCGCGGCGCTGATGGCGTGCTTGTTGCTGGATGTCACCCGGGGGACTGCCATTATACGAGTGGTAACTACTATACCCGCAGGCGGATGTCGGTCTTCCGGCGCCTTTTAGAGTATACGGGTATTGAACCTGAGCGCTTTCAGGTAACCTGGATCTCGGGATCAGAGGGAGCAAAATTTGCGCAGGTGATGAATCGTGTAACAGAAGAGGTTCGCGCCCTTGGTCCCAATAGAAAGTTGAGGGATGCTCGATGAAGCCTACTGTGGATAAATTAAAGGAAATTGCAGCTGAAACCCTTGTAGGTAAAAAAGCGGAGCTTATCTTAGGTTGGCAGAAAGGCAGCTTCTGGTGGCAGTCATTCCCTGCATTTATAGAAAAACAAGAGGAGCTGGATTCTTTGACCTGGGATCCCTTTTGTGTGGCAAACTTAAGTATTTATCTGCTGGAGGAGCTAAAAAGGAAAAAGAAAGTGGCGCTCTTTGTTAAGGGCTGCGATGCGTTGGCCATCAATCGCCTGCTCCAGGATAAGTGCATTGAGCGTGAACAGGTTCTTCTCTATGGTTTGCCGTGCAAAGGGATGGCCGATCGCGCTAAAATCGAAGCGGCAGTTGGGGAAGAGTTGTCCATCAGAGAGGTTCGCCGCGATGGCGATGAATTTATAGTGCTTACCGATAACGGTGAGCAGCATTTAGACGCCAGTAATTACCTTTTGGACAAATGTCTCAGCTGTCGTTACCCGAACCCTATTGTCTATGATCAGCTCTTAGCTCAAGAGATCGATACTTTTCCTGTTAAGGAGCGTTTTCAGTCTGTTGTTAAGCTGGAAAACAGCACTTTTGAGGAGCGTTATCTTTACTGGTCAGGACATTTTAATCGCTGTTTGCGGTGTTTTGCCTGCCGAAATGTTTGTCCGGCCTGCAACTGCCGGGAGTGCATTTTTGATCAAAATGAACCGCGCTGGCTCGGCAAGGCCAACATACTAAGCGAAAACCAGTTCTGTCACCTCATTCGTGCTTATCATGTAGCGGGTCGCTGTATTGATTGCGGCGAATGCCAGCGGGTCTGTCCGATGGATATTCCCTTACAGGAGCTTAATCGCAAGCTGATCAAGGATCTTAATGAACTATATGGCGACTACGATGCAGGAACGGATCCTGAGGAGCCCCAGCCCTTGGGGACCTTTAAGCTAGATGATCCTGCCTCGTTTTCAGAGAGTTAAGGGGGTGTAAAAAATGAAAAAGCTAAAGAAGGAAAAGCTTACTGAGCTTTGGTCGCTTCTAGCAGAGAGAACCAGCCTTTACCTTCCTGTAGATGAAGGAGGGAGCGTTAACTTCCTCCCTTGGGAAAAAGGGATGGAAGTTGATCTGGATGCTTTAAACAGTACTATTCCCCCCAAAAGTATTTTTTTCCAGCAGACTGAGGTATACCTGCAGTACACTACTGAAGAAGATGGGTTAAAATTTGAAGAGATTACCCCCCAGGGGCCAGCGGTCTTGTTCGGTGTACGACCCTGCGATCTGAAAGGGATCCAGCTTTTAGATAACGTTTTTCTGCAGGAGCCGGAGGATAGTTTATATAAACAACGACGCTTGGAAACAACGATTGTGGCCCTTACCTGCACTAAACCGGATTCCAGTTGCTTCTGCACTCTTTTTGATATTGATCCGGGTGCGGCTCCGGGAGCGGATCTTTTAGCCACTGATCTCGGGGAAGAGTTCGTATTTACAGCACAAAGCGAAAAAGGGGAGTCCTTGCTGGAAGCGATAGCAACACTTTTAGAAGATGCTGAGGCTGACAGTAAGGCAGTGGAAGAGGTACGCCGACAGGCTAAAGCAGCTGTCCCCACACATGGATTAGATGTTGAAGGTTTAAAGGAAAAATTAGACAGTATGTTTGACGATCCGATCTGGGGCACCTTTTACCGACGCTGTCTTGGTTGCGGTACATGTACTTATCTCTGCCCAACCTGCCACTGCTTTGATATCCAGGATCATACGCGCGGAGAAGAAGGGCTGCGCTTTCGCTGCTGGGATTCCTGCATGTTCGGTGAATTTACACTTATGGCCAGCGGGCATAACCCTCGACCGACACAGAAAGAACGTGTTCGCAACCGCTTCCTGCATAAGCTGAACTATTACCCGAAAAATTTTGAGAGCTATGCCTGTGTTGGTTGTGGCCGTTGCGTGCGAAAGTGTCCCGTTAATTTGGATATGATAGAGGTAATTAAAGCGTTGGGGGGTGTAACCAGTGGTTCTTGCTAATCCACTAATTCCTCAAATTTGTGAAATCGAGAAAATCACCCAGGAGACTTTCGATGTTAAGACATTCAGGATAAAAGCTGACGGAGGACGGCCTTTTGACTTTATGCCTGGACAGTGTGCTATGCTTTCTGTTCCCAAGGTTGGCGAAGCTTTATTTTCAATTACTTCTTCGCCAACGGTTAAAGAGTTTATGGAGTTCAGCATAAAAGAAACAGGGACTGTTACTCGTGCTCTGCACGAAGCAGTGGAGGGGATGCGGCTTGGAGTGCGTGGTCCATATGGAAACTATTTTCCGGTGGAAGAGATCAAGGGAAAAGATCTTTTGTTTATTGGCGGCGGTATAGGCCTTGCTCCTC
>JAAZDR010000158.1 GCA_012512705.1 Bacillota bacterium | reverse complement strand
GACGGTTGTTACGGTAGTAAATTCCCACTCCCTTCCTTTTTTTACACGCTCTTTTTCTGTAAGCGCCCCTACTGGACAGGCGTCCACACACTGGCCACAAAACACGCAACCTGCTTCTTTCAAGGAAACAATCTCACCGCCGTTAAAAGGCGCAACCCTGGTCTCTAATCCGCACCCCACCAGGTCAAAAACGAACCTCCCCTGAACTTCCTGGCAGACACGAATACAGCGGCCACAGAGAATACATTTCTCCTCCTCCCTAATGAAGTAAGGGTTATCTGACCCTTCTACAGGTAAGGAGGGTAGTTGGAGTTCAACTCCTTTGTTCACGCCTAAAGAGTATGCACATTCTTGAAGATCACAGTCGCTGCTTTTTTCGCAGACAAGGCATTTATCTACAGGATGTGTTCCTAAGAGCAACTCTAAAATCTGCCGGCGCATCTCTTTAATCCGAGGTGTATTCGTTTTTACAGAAAGGCTTTGTAATACTGGAGTATTGCAGGAGGTTACCGGCTTATCAAAGCCTTCTACTTCCACCACACACATCCGGCAATAGCCTAATGGTTTTAATCTCGGATGGTAGCAAAGCGTAGGGATATGAATATTGTGCTGCCTCGCTGCTTCTAGGATAGTAGTTCCCTCTTCCGCATAAATAATTTTCCCATCAATAGTTAAGCAAACCATATTTTTTCCCCCAGTCCCATGTTTAGGTAACTATTAAAACCAGGCGGCGGCACTGCAAACAGCGGTCTGCTTCTTGAGTTGCCGCAATATATTTTAATCCTTGCTCTACTTCCGCAAATCCCTGCAATCTTTCTGACAGGGGGAGGACTTCTTCTTCTTTGCGTTTTATACCTCCTACCACATCGAGTTTCTCACAAGGATCATAAACTTTCAGCGCATCCAGTATAAACTGGCAGTAGTCTTCCTCTGTTGCCTTAACTTCTTCACCGCGCAGGTAACGATCAATGGAATCAGCTGCCCGGTTACCGCTGGCAACAGCTTCGATAACAGTACGTGCTCCAAGAACAGCATCACCACCTGCAAAAATCCCCGGAGTATCGGTAGCTGCTGTTACCGGATCAGCATTAATATTACCACGCTTATTAAAGGTAACTTCATCATCTGTCAAAAATGAAAAATCGCCTACTTGTCCGATAGCAGGTATAACCGTGTCGACTGAAAGCCTAAACTCGGATCCCTCAACAGGTATCGGTCTACGACGACCGCTGGCATCAGGCTCTCCTAGTTTCATGCGAATACATTCGAGGGCAACAACTTTGTTTGCATCCACGATCAACCGTTTAGGATTAGCCAAAAAGTGAAAATTTACCCCTTCGGCTTCAGCATCTTTAATCTCGCTCTCGTTTGCCGGCATCTCTGCCCGCGACCGCCTGTAAATAAGGTTAACCTCTTTTACTCCCAGGCGCAACGCCGAACGGGCGCAGTCCATAGCAACGTTGCCGCCACCAATTACAGCTATTTTTTCACCTAAGTCAATGCGGATTCCCAGGTTCATTTTTCGGAGATATTCGACACCGGGCAGAAAACCTTTATAATTATAACCGGCGTTTTCTCCTTCGATATTCATCTTTGCACTTTCATGGAGGCCGGTAGAAACAAAAACAGCATCATACTTATCCTTTATTTCGGCAAAGGCAATATCTTTACCGACCCTCGTATTAAATTTGATCTTAACACCCAGATCCTCAACGAGTTTGATTTCCCGCTGGAGAATCTCCCGCGGCAGGCGATAACTAGGAATGCCCACAGCGAGCATCCCTCCAGCAACAGGCAGCGCCTCAAATATAGTTACCCTGTAGCCGCGGCGTGCTAGTTGATAAGCAGCGGTTAGCCCAGCCGGGCCAGCTCCAACAACAGCTACACTCTGTTTTTTATCATCAGCCTTTACCTGCGAAGGGTAACGCCGCAGATCACGCTCAAAATCAGCAACAAATCTCTTAATAGCTCTAATGGATATCGATTCGTCCACATTTCCACGCCGGCAATTTTCCTCACAAGGATGGACACATACCCGTCCCAAAACACCGGCGAGGGGAGTTTTTTCGCGGATAATTGCCAGAGACTCTTCAAATTTACCTTCCTGAACGCAGCCGATATAATCAGGGATCCGTATATGTGCAGGGCAAGCATTCGCACAAGGAACAGCAGCTATCGACCTATATCGGTAATTGTGTTTTTGTTCATCTTGACCTTTCTCAAGCAGTTCCAGATATTGTTCTTTGAAATATTTTAGAGAATGCAATAGGGGTAACGGGGCCGAACGTCCCAGCTCACAAAGGGAAGTGTCCCCTACCAACTGCGCAGTGTTCTCGATCATCGTCAGATCCGCCTCTGTTCCTTCCCCTTTTAACATTTTCTGCAGTTTCTCTAGAATTACTTTTGTTCCTATACGGCAGGGTATGCAACGACCACATGATTTTTGCTGAACTTCTTCAAAATAAGCAGCTAAGATTTCAACCACATTTACCCGCTCATCCATTAAAACCAGACCATTCCAGCCAACAATAGCCTTTATCTCTTCTCCCGGCGCAAAAATACCCGGGAGATTCATTTCTTGAGCATCAGGCAACTCGCCTTTATAACAGCGGATGTCAAATACCTTGCCGTCATAGCTGCTAAAAAAAACTTTTCCCATATAATCTCCCCCAACATTTTCTCTAGCAGATCTAATTTCAACTAAATATTTTGTTGTTGTCTAGAATTAGTTCGCCGTAAAGTGAATAATCCCCTTTTTACATGCTTTTTTTCGTAAAATTCCTAAAGGTTAGAATAGCAATCCCTACAGCATTATCGCCGCTAAAGCGAGGCGGAGCAAAATAGAGGCTAAGACCGTCAATTTTCTGCTCGAAATAACGGCGAATAAATCTATTAGCGGCAACCCCCCCGACAATCAATAGTGCCGAAAGCCTATACTCCCTCTGCGCTGCCCTAACAATAGCAGAGAGGGACTCAGCAATACAGATCTCGATCCCACGAGCAAGCTCTTCTTTGGGACAACCTTGCTTCAAAAGGTGGGATGCTCTCGTTGCCGGACCGGAAAAGCTCAGTTTTGTTTCTTTCACCGCCACTGGTAATTTTACTGACCCTTTTGCACGTTTGGCCAGCTTTTCCAGGTGTATTCCGGCGGGAAAAGGGAAGCCCATCTCTACACCAAGACGGTCAATAAACTGACCGGCGTTTAGATCTTCAGTTCCTCCAATAAGCTTTATCTCCATCTGTCTTTTCCTATTAATCTTTATCTGAAGCAATTCAGTTGTTCCGCCGGAAACATGCAAACAGAAAAAATTATCCTTAGCCATAGCACTTGACCAGATTCCAGCAGCAATATGACCTTCCTGATGCGAAAACGGAAAGAAAGGAACACCGCTGGAGGCGGCAATGCTCCTGCCAACTGTTTCCGCCACCTTAAAAACCGGCATATAAGAATCTGGCAACGGACGTGGTTTCACAGCTGCTCCCACAGCAGTGTAAGGTGTATTATTTAGCTCCTTTTGCCCTTCCTCCAAAAGATGGGGTATAGCAACTAAATGTACAAAAAGGGCATGCGACTGACGCAAACCCTTTTCGCCCCCTTTAACGGGAAGAGCAACCCGCTTCTCCCATAATAGCTGACCATATTCATCAACCACAGCGAGGGAGGTTTTATAACATGATGTATCAATCCCCAAAAATTTCATCTTCTGTCTCCTTTACCGCAAAATCACGCATCACCCGGTCGAGAAGACCGTTTATAAAAGAAGCCGACTTTTTCCCCTGATAAATCCGCGCCAACTCTACGGCTTCATCAATCGCCGTTACCGTTGGTATATCCGGCCTATATAGAATTTCAAAAACTGCTAGCCGTAAAATGCTGCGATCCACATTTGCCAGGCGCTTTAAATTCCAATTGACTAGATATTTTTTAATAACCTGATCAATATCTTCCTGCTTATTAAGCACACCTTCGACTAGTTCACGTATAAAGGCGCTATTTTTTTTGTTAAGGCCAGACTCCTGTAGGGCTCGTTCTAAAGCTTTCTTGGGGTCAATCTTACCCACATCAATTTGGAACAATGTTTTAAAAGCGTTCTCCCTGGCTAAACGTCGACTCATGCGTATTATCCTCCTTAGTGAAAAAACTACCTTCCTAAAAGGGTGGTCTACCTTAAGCGTTTTCGATTTGGCCAAAAGCGATCTGCTAAACCTGTCAAGCTGCCCCCGTCTTCAAAACGCCAGCCAATATAAATACCGATAGCAATACAAAAGAGGATAAATAGACTTCGCCAAAAACCGAACTGAATAATTAAAAAAGCAATAATCAGCCCGGCAAGACCACCGAGCAACTTGCCCTTATGTGCCTCCAAAAAAGCAGCTATCTCTTCCTGCACCGAAAACACCTCCCCTAAGAGCTCATCGGGTTTATTTTTGAGAGATTGACTGATCGAGAGCGATATTCTCAACCAGCACTTTCACCTCTGCCACAGAGGTGCCGCAATCATTTTGAACATATTCCTGAATTTTTTTCTGCAGCTCCTCGATCAAAGGAGGAAGTTCAAGGTCAGGCAGAACCTTTACCTTGATAAAAATTACTAATCCCTGTTCAGTGGACATGATCCTCGTCCTGGTCTCTCTTATACCTTTAACCCGCCTTGCTGAACGCAACACCATACTTTCAATGGCTTTAAAAGAGATACGCAGTTCCCCAAGGCTTGTAAACTGAGTGATCGAACCCGATTCTTCTTCTGCCCCTTTTCGTAGGCCAACTGTAAGCAAAACAGTCCCCAAAAGAATGACGATGATCGCTAAAAGCAAGCAAAGAGGGTTACCGTCAAGGAATTGTAAGCTTGTCCCTACATCCCCAATCAGATCGAAAAAAATTGCAGCAAGAAATATTCCTCCTAAAACGAACACAACCCCCAGGGCGGAGAGCAACAAACGTGACATGGAACGCATATACAATACCCCTTTCTTCAGCGGCAAACTAACCTCCTGAACGAGAGCAGGCTCAGGAGGTTAGTTTGCCCTTCTTACTTGACTTTTATATCGCCTCTATCTTCATCTTTTAGCTGCTGTGGAAAATGTACACCCTGCACATGAACATTCACGCTAACTACATTCAAACCGGTCATGCTTTCGATCGCTTTTTTGACATTTTCTTGAATTTCCCAGGCAATGTCGGGAAAGCGCGCTCCGTATTTTACTATGATTAAAAGATCTATAGCCGCCTCCTCCTGCTCTACCTCGACTTTTACCCCCTTAGAAAGATTGCGCCGCCCGAGTGCCTCAGCAATTCCTCCGGCAATGCCGCCGCTCATACCCGCTACCCCATCTACCTCAGTAGCGGCAAGACCTGCAATTACCGATACCACTTCATCAGCAATCCTAATCGAACCTAATTCTGAAGGCAGATTACGCGCTCCCTCGTCCTTTTCACTCATATAAAAAACATCCTCCTTTGGAGTTTTTCCCCTTGTTTTTTCATTATAACAGAGCTTGGACGCATATTCAATTTTCTATTTTTTGATTATCACTTGTACCGTTTCTCTGCTTGTGCCGATAATACCAGAAACCATATCTGTGATTTGAACAAATTCTCGCTCGCTCAAATCCTCTGTCTTGATCATTAACATGGCATTGTTATTACGATAGAAAAAAAGTGCATCAGAAAAGCCCTGAGCGCGAATAATATTCTCAATTAAGAGTTCTTTTTCCATTGTCTCAACCAGAGAAAGGAGCAGCTTTTCTGCTTCAGTTTTTGATGCACTGCTGGCATTAGGGTTATCAATCAGTTCTCTTAGCATCTCTTTTTCCTGTTCACGAACGCGATCACGTTGTAAACGGTATTCAACAAAAAAAGACTTCGTCTCGTCACCCCCCCACTCTTCCATATTGTCTTCTCCTTCCAGTTTCAAACTCGGAAGCAAAAGAGCATCATCAGCAAAAACCTCATATTCCTCTTTTTCTCGTTCAATATTGCCTACCACCCAGTATATTAAAAAGGCAATAATGACCAAAAAAGCTCCCAAAAAAATTTTACGTTTCATTTCCTACCTCCTTATTTTTTCAGCTTGCTAGTCTGCAGGCAGAACACAAATGCGATGACTGGGGATCCCTAATGCTGTTTTTACTGCTTCCACTACACGTGTACAAATAATCGGCGAATCTACACCCTGCGCTACAACAAGCACTCCCCTTACCCGTGGAAGGCTTTCTTTAAGAACCAAAGCAGATTCTTTCCCCTGTGTGTCTCTTAAAATTACATAGTTATTCCGTTCGTTTGTATCAACAATTTCTCTTGTTCCACCTTCCCGATCTTGTTCTAGCGTATTCCGGCGAGTGATCTCCTGGTCTTGGGCATAATCAAATTCTGGCCCTGATTCAAAAGTCAAGAAAACCTTTACATTTTTAACCCCCTCAATCTGATTCAATATCGCTGTTAACTCGTTAATGAATTGTTTTTCCGCACTGCTATTGTTTTTAAACACTTCTATTTCCTCATCATCTGCAACCTTAGAAGAAGGTGTAGGCGAAGTCTTAGTCGCAAAGAAGGAATTAAGGAGCATCAGTGCTATGCCGAGTATTAATAAGAGCAACAAGTTTGTATAAGGACGCCTCTTTTTCTCTTCGGAATCCGGTTCGGGGCTAAAAAATTTTTTTAGCCTAGCAAAAGGGTTATCAAGCATACTTATCCTCCTTCCTGATTAGTGACCATTTCTATAATTACCTGTTCCGGTGCCAGCTGAAATAATCGTGCCAGTTCCCTCTCCAACCCCTGTAAGCGCTCTCTGCTTTTAGGCAAATTATCTGCTGTAAATTCCGGGTGGACCTCAACACGGATTGGCCCAATCGATTGTACTTTGCCCGTTGAATCTAAATCTTCTGCTTCCCGTACAACAAGGTGTAAAACTTCTATGGAACCGAAGTCTGATGTTTCCTCAGCTTTGCAAAAATCAACGCTAGCTCTCTCTATACTTAAATCGTGAGCAGTAAGTCGAACCTCGACCTCGGCCAGAATTCGTTCACGAAGGATATCTAAGATCATTTTTTTTCTCCCTTCGTTAATAGATTCCAGTTGAGTTGTTAATGGAAATTCTTCAACATTTAAATCTGCATATGATATCGCCGGCACCAGCTCCTGCTCCCAGAATAAAATCTTTCGTAAGGGAGTCAAAAGGACGACGATAATCATCAAACCAGCAACCATCTGGACATATCGTTGAAAGCTGCTTCTAGGCATTAAAAACTGAAGTAAAACAGCGACAAAGACAATAATCACTAAATCGTGAACGAGTTCACGGACGATATCAAGCAACATTTAACCTCCTAACGTAACATTAAAAGCGCGTTTCCAGCACCCATGATTACCGTAATGGCAATAAAAAATAATAGTGAGACCGTGGCCACTGCGCCAAAAACCAGAGCAAGACAATTGCCCATGGCGTTTAAACAGTCGCCTAATGTGGTATCCCCAAGGGGCTGAATAACCGCAGACGCCACTTTATAGATTAAAATCAAAGAAAGAAGCTTTAACAGCGGAAAAGCAGTAATAAATAAAAGGATTAGCATCCCCGTTATCGTGACAGAGTTTTTCAATAACAAAGAAACACCTGCAGCCGTTTCTACAGCTTCGGAAAGCATCTTTCCCACTACAGGTATAAAAGTACCGGTAGCAAGTTTGGCCGCCCGTAGCCCCACAGCATCTGCTACGGTTCCTGTTATCCCCTGAATAGCAGTAATACCGACAAATACAGTAAGTAGCAAGCCTAAAGCCCAGATACTGAGGTCGCGTAAGAGATCAGCCAATCGCTTGAGTTTAAAATGCGGTGAAAAATAATTAATGAGAGTGAGCACTGTCGCAAAAAATATTAACGGAATAATAATCTCCCGTACAATATGACTAAAATAAT
>JAAZDR010000157.1 GCA_012512705.1 Bacillota bacterium | reverse complement strand
TGGATTAATCAAGACAATGGTCCAGGGGATAGGTCTTGTGCGTATCGGCCAAAATGAAGAAGGGTATGAGGAAGGGGAAAGGGTTAAGGTCTATCTTTTTGATTAATTGGAATCGAAATCTTGGGAGGAAGATAATGCCGAAAAGAAAAATATACCTGCAGAATAAACCTTTAGAAGAGGCGCGGAAACTTTTTTTTCAAAAACTGCAGGAAAGAAAAGCTACTCTTGGTTCAGAAGAAGTGTTAACAGTAGAATCACGTGGAAGGATAACTTCGGCCCCAGTCTTTGCCCAGCTTTCTTCACCCCATTATTTTGCAGCAGCTATGGATGGCTATGCTGTTAATGCAGCGGCGACTTTTGGGGCGACAGAAACAGAGCCTAAGCTGCTAAAAATTGATATCGATATTTTTGCTATCGATACGGGACAACCTTTGCCTCCAAATACCAATGCCGTGATCATGGTTGAACATGTTTTTGAAGTTGAGCCCGGGGTTCTGGAGATTCGCGAACCAACCGCCCCCTGGGAGAATGTGCGGACTATTGGGGAGGATATCTTAAAAACAGAGATGATTCTCCCTGCCAACCATCAGATTCGCCCGGTAGATTTGGGGGCTCTGTTAAGTGGTGGAGTTAAAAAAATAAAAGTTCTGCGCCGTCCGCGTGTGGCAATCTTGCCTACAGGAAACGAACTTGTTCCGCCAGGCGAGATGCCGCAACCCGGACAGATTATTGAGTCCAATACATATGTTTTTGCCGGCCAAATTGCTGATTGGGGCGGAGAAGCGGTGCGTTTTCCGATCATTGAAGATAACTTTACGAGTATAAAAGAAGCCCTTTGTAAAGCAGCCAAAGAATATGATCTTGTGATCGTCAGCGCTGGTTCTTCTGCCGGCCGGCGAGATTTTACCGCAGCAGTAATAGAAGAAGTTGGAGAGCTTTATGTTCATGGTGTTGCCCTGCGCCCCGGAAAGCCGGTTATCCTCGGTTTTATAGGAGAAACCCCTGTAGTCGGTGTGCCCGGCTATCCGGTAGCGGCATTTGTGATTATGGAACAATTCGTTCGTCCTTTGCTGCTTAAATGGCAGAATATTCCTGATAAAGGACGCCCTGTTCATGAAGCCCGCATTGCTCGACGCGTAGTGTCCTCTCTAAAAGAGGAAGAGTTCTTACGGGTAAAAGCTGGCATACTCAACAACAAACTTACAGTTACACCGTTGGCCCGCGGGGCAGGGGTAACGATGTCACTTGTGCGTGCCGATGGAATTGTGTGTATACCGCAGCAAAAAGAAGGGTTAGAAGCAGGAGAAAAGGTAATGGTAGAACTTTTGCGACCGTTAGAAGAGCTCGAAAAGACGATTACCTGTATCGGCAGTCACGATCTGGCGCTCGATCTTCTTAATGATCTCCTCCGCCGCCGCTATCCGGAATACTCTCTTGCTTCCGCGCATGTAGGAAGTATGGGAGGAATTATGGCCCTTAAGCGTGGAGAAGCACATCTTGCAGGGATGCACCTGCTTGATGAAAAAAGCGGAGAATATAATATCCCCTATCTTGAACGACTTCTTCCCGGAGAAGAGATCATCCTTGTAAACCTTCTCTACCGCGAACAGGGTCTGATTGTCAAGCGAGGCAACCCGAAGAATATTACTAAGATAGAAGATCTCAAGCGCAATGATCTGGAGTTTATTAATCGGCAAAAAGGTGCTGGAACGCGTCTCCTGCTGGATTTTGAACTGAAACGATTGAATATTAATCCCGCAGAGGTCAACGGTTACGAACGGGAAGAGTACAACCACTTGGCTGTTGCTGCCGCTGTGGCAGGAGGCGGGGCGGATGTTGGTTTAGGGATTCTCGCTGCCGCTCGTGCCCTCGATCTGGATTTTGTGCCCTTGGCCCGGGAGCGTTATGATTTAGCGATTCCGCTGCGTTTTTGGGAGACTGACAGCTGTCAAAAATTAATGGAGATCATCAAAAGCGCTGCCTTCCGAGAAAAAGTAGAGTCTTTGGGAGGCTATGATCTTTCAGACAGCGGTAAGATAATCTGGACTGCGCATCCGAACAAAGGGAAAGGAGCGGGAAGATAGATGAGCTTTAAAGTGGCAATTCTTACAGCTAGTGACCGTTCAGCCAGGGGTGAACGGGAAGATTTAAGCGGTAAAGTAATTGAAGAGATTGTCAAGGAGATGGGAGGCCGTGTTTTTGAAAAGATAGTTGTCTCCGATGACCTCCAGGAACTACAGTCTGCACTGATCCGCCTGGCAGATGAAGTTGGTGTAGATCTTGTATTAACAACTGGAGGCACGGGTCTGGCACCACGGGACCTAACCCCGGAATCCACACGAGCCGTTATTGAAAAAGAAGTGCCGGGGATTGCGGAGGCGATGCGTGCAGCAGGTTTAAAGAAAACCCCCCATGCCATGCTTTCACGCGCACTCTGTGGTGTGCGCGGCCAAACGCTAATAATTAACCTGCCCGGCAGCCCTAAAGCGGTAAAAGAAAATCTGGAGGCGATTTCTGCTGCTTTGCCTCATGCACTTGAGCTTCTTAAGGGTAAGGTTACTGATTGTGCAGAGGGAGCGGGAAGAGGTAGCAAGGAGTAGGTCAGTGCTGAAATTTTTTGCATAATAACCAGCATCAGGGAAATAATATTATAAAATAATGAAAAATAAAGGATTAAATACATATTGTATCCTATTTGAAGAAAATTAAGTTTAATTGTCATAAATTCACCCGTAATTTACTTGCACTCTTATTAACGATCGGA
>JAAZDR010000156.1 GCA_012512705.1 Bacillota bacterium | reverse complement strand
GTCCTGTTTTACGTGATAACGCTTTCTATCCGGACAGGCCTAAGCCTGGGACGTATGGGCCGCAAGCGAGGAAGGAACGTGAGCGGCTCAGCGCTTAGAGCGCAGTGAGAACGCCCTTGGCGGTGCTAATGCTTCATTAAATCACCCTATAACAGCAGGGTGGTTTTTTCTTTGCCCGTCTTGAATTTTATTTTGAAAACTTAAATATGAGAGCAATCGAATCTCCTAAACTTTCACTTTCTCTTTGTAGAAATTCAAAAAGGCGCGGGCATGCGGGGGCATTTCCCTTTGCAGCGACCAGAATAACATTACCTCATAAAACAGTCCTTCATCAATGATTTTACTGTAACACAAATCATCACAGAGCACTTCGTTTTTGTTAAAGGAGACAATGCCGATGCCGTTGCCGTTTCGTGCGAATTCTTGTGCTGCTGTTTTTGTTGTGGAAGTAAAAACTATATTTGGTTTAAAGCCTTGACGCAGGCAGTGTGCTGACAGGATCTGCAGGCAGCTGAAATTACAAAACAGGGGCATGTTGCGGAGTTCTGCCAATGTAGTTGTTTCGCCCGCCGTAAAGTTTATCTTGTTATTTTTTTGGTAGACAACATAGAAATCTTCCTGCCCCGAAGGTAACAGACCGTAGTTTTGTTTTAAAGGCAAAGGCGCGTTTGCGAAGGCAAAGTTGCTGTAACCTTCGTCGATATCTTTTAACTGTTCAGTGACTGTAGCCTCTCTTATTTCATATCTTACTGACGGATAATTTTCGGCAAAAGGCTGCAAGTAATTACGCAAAAAAAATGTTGTCTTAGAAATAGAAGTCGTAAATCTCAGCGTACCGATGTTTCCCAGCAAATACGAATTAACTTCCGTCGCCCAGTTTTCTTCAAGCGCACAAATCTGACGCGCTTTTTCCAAAAACAACCTCCCGGTTTCTGTCAAAGTTAACTGACGTACTCCTCTGCCGGTAATGATTAACTTAGTGCCGTAATGTTCTTCCAAAGTTTTGATTTGAGCTCTTAAAGCCGGCTGCGCCAGGGACAATTTCCTGGCAGCAGCGGTTACGTTTCCTTGTTCTGCAACAACAACAAAATTACGATAGAAATCAAAATCCATCTTATCCATCACTACCTTAATTATAAAATATTTTTATTTTAAAGGGCCATAAATAGTATTTTACATTATTTACCCCTTATTCTACAATAAGCACATGACTTTGACAATGGGGGAATTATCTATGTTCGAGCGTAGAACTGTCCATCTTCTTGCAGGACCTTTTATATTTTTCAGCGTATGGTATCTATTAAGTTCGCCTTTTGGAACAACCCAAGCCGCAGCAATTGCTACTGCCTGCTGGATGGCCTTATGGTGGGTGCTGCGTCCGATTCATTTATCCGTTACGGCTTTTTTGCCGATTATTATAAATGCTTCTCTTGGTTTGGTGCCTATGACTCTGGTAATCAGCCAGTATTTTTCAGAAATTGTTATTTTACTGATTGGTTCAGACCTGATTT
>JAAZDR010000155.1 GCA_012512705.1 Bacillota bacterium | reverse complement strand
GAACAGCTTTCGATCGCCAGACAAAAAGCGGGCATTGCCCCTGAAGAGCAGGTTGAAATTTACCGTTTTCGTGTAGAACGTTACCGTTGAAAAATATTCTAGTTCCTGGAGAGTGATTTGATGCTTGAAGCGCAGTACTATCGTCGCCAGGGCGAATATTTCTTCTGTCTTCTCTGCCCGCACCGTTGCCGCCTTACTGAAGGAGAGAGAGGGAAATGCGGTGTGCGTAAGGTGCAGGGAGGCAAGCTGGTAACTACTAATTACGAAACTTGTGCTACCGCTTCCTTTGATCCTATTGAGAAAAAACCGCTGTATCATTTTTATCCCGGCCGACAGATTTTTTCTATCGGTACTTTTGGCTGTAATTTGAGCTGCCAATTCTGTCAGAACTGGCAGCTTGTTCACTCTTCTGCTGGTAGCAGTCGCACATTAAAACCGGAAGATGTACTTGCCATATTGAAATACCAGGCTCCGGAAAGGCAAGTCGGTGTTGCTTATACCTATGCTGAACCAACTGTCTGGTTTGAGTTTGTGCTGGAAACAGCAAGGCTCCTTGCCAAGCATGGTTTCCGTAACGTAGTGATCAGTAATGGGTTTATTGCTCGCGAGCCTTTGGCAGAACTGCTGCCGTACATTGACGCTTTTAATATTGATATTAAAGCGTTTAATAGCGAATTTTACCGCAGATTGTGTGGTGGCACTAAAGGTGCTGTTTTGCAAACTGTTACGCAGATTTATAAGCGCTCCCATATAGAGCTGACCTACCTCCTGATCCCAGGATTGAATGACCACCAATCAGAAATTTGCCGATTTGTTGAGTGGGTGGCAGGACTAGACCCGGGCATACCGGTTCATTTTTCACGCTACTTTCCCCAGTATAAACTGAACCTTCCGCCGACACCAGTGAAGACACTGGAGAAGGCATATGCGATAGCTCGTAAGAGATTAGATTATGTCTACCTCGGCAACGTGGGAGAACATAGGGGGATGCATACATATTGCCCCCGCTGCCACGCTTTGGTAATTAGACGTCATAATTATAAAACAGAATTAGAAGGCCTTAAAGGTAAAAAGTGCCTCTACTGTGGTTATGAACTTCAATTCATAGGGGTCGACGACTAAATATTAATAAGACTTAAATCCACAGATTCCTGTGGTTTTTTATTATTTAGAACTAGAACTGTTATAAGTAAGCTATCTATAGTATAATTAAATTATAAGTTACAGTTAGTGGCAGATATTTTTTTTAAGACAGCGAAGATGCATTGACTGGCTGAATAGCTCATATAGTATTTTAAACGGGGCCGAGGTGTAACAAGTATAAATGTGGGAACAGTTACGGTTTATTTTATCTCAACTGGAGGTTGGTTGGAGAGATATAATTGACATCGGGATCGTCACCTTTGTTTTCTATCGCTTGATACTTTTGCTTCGCGGGACACGGGCGGAGCAACTGATCAAAGGCTTGGCCATCTTGCTTTTAGCGACGCTGATTAGCGGGCAGCTAGGGATAAGGGCAATGAATTGGCTTTTAATCCAGACGATGACCGTCGGTTTAATTGCCATCCCGATTGTGTTTCAACCAGAGTTGCGGCGCGCTCTGGAAGAGCTGGGGAGGGGGCGCTTCTTTCAACGTACGAGTTTTACTTTTGATGAGAAAGAGTTTGAGCTGATGCTTGATGAGCTTTTAAAGGCCATCAATGTTCTTGTCAAAAAGAAATTTGGTGCTCTTATTGTATTTGAACGAGAGACGGGCCTAAAAGATATCAAGGAAACAGGGATCAGAATTGACGGGCTGGTTTCTGCTGAACTGTTAATTAATATTTTTATGCCACACAGCCCCTTACACGAT
>JAAZDR010000327.1 GCA_012512705.1 Bacillota bacterium | reverse complement strand
TAGGAGACCAAACATCTCAAACAAACCAAGAAGGCTTAGCTCCTTTCCACGACCTACAAGGTGGGTCTTTACAAGACTATGAAATAACTCATCCTGACTACCCGGAGGTTTCCAAAGGAACAATCTTAATACCCGAAGGTGAATTCGATTTTATCCCATTGAAAATATATGAAAAACCCTGGGATGGATACGCCTTAGAGGAAGTAAAAGTTCATGCAGACCTAGATATCGAATGGGTTGCTATTGATATAGAGTATTGGCAGCCTAAAGAATCTGTCTCGATATCTGTAGGTCTCACAAATATCTTATGGGTGGAGGTAAGGGAATGAGAGTACCAATCAATATGGGTGTTAAAGGAAAGGTTACTGCAACCCTTACAAATATAGAAACTGGGGAGAAGCAGGAGGTTAGGGGAGATAACCTTATCCTTAACCATTACCTGGATTGGGCTATGACGCAGGGTCTTGGAATTTTGGGGACTACAACGTTTAATCGGTGTTATATTGGAACTGGAGCCACTCCTCCTCGGCCTGATGATACGATATTTAACGGGGTGGAGCTTGCCGTGAGTTCGGTGAGTGAGTTGGTTAAAAATTTGACACCAGTTGAACAAGTTTTAGAGGAAGTCAAGATTATAGAAAATGTGGGAGTATCTAATAATAATAGCTTGGCTATTACCCCAGATGGTAAGATTCTTGTAGTGGCTTCGGAAGGGACAGACTTTCCAGGGCTTAGGGCATTTTTGGTTAATGAGGATTACTCTTTGACACTTTTACCTGTGCCTGATTTTGAAGAACTCGAAAATGTCTCATGCAAGAACTTGTGTATTGGTGGTGACACCCTTTTCGTAGGGTTGGGAGTTTCTCCATGGGGGAAGGTATATAAAAGAGTTGGCAATACCTTCGAGTTTATGTCAAATGTGCCTTCTTTAGGTGATTCTATGGATTCTAGTATTTCAGCAGATGGCTCAAAACTACTGGTTGGTTTAGTTGGAAGCAGTAATCAAAACGCCAGGATTTATAAAATAAATGATACAGAAATTATCCGTATTCCATGGACAATGAGCCGGTCAGATAGTTTGAATTCTGTGGCAATCTCTCCTAGCGGAAATTTTGGGGCGGTACGTTCTGGTAATTTCTTACTTAACTTTAGAATAGAAGAAAATGAGGTTATCGAATATTCGGCAGTTGGTGCAGGCATATCTGATGGTGGGGGAGTTGCTTGGGTTTCAGATGAGGTTTTTTGGGCTAACTCGTATGCTGACGACCGAAGGTATTTTTTGTATAACATATTAGAACGAAGACGAGTTTTTGGCCCCTCATATAGCTCATTATTTTCTGGTAGGTCACTTCATGTTGGGGGCAGATTTGCATTAACCAGTAATATGGAGTTTTTTAATTGCCAACCCCTATCTTTGTATTCGGGGCAAAAAGGAACTCAACCGATTCCGGCAGACCTTGTCCCAGGGCTTTCACTTGCATTATATGATGATATTATGTTTGTGCGGTTATCTAATTCAAGTCTCGGGGTATATCAACTTAGGGACCCGATATTAAAACAATCCTACTCCCGCCAATGGACATTCCCTGCCGGAGTGGGAACTG
>JAAZDR010000154.1 GCA_012512705.1 Bacillota bacterium | reverse complement strand
GTGCTGAGCAATGCCGACTGATTGTCTCCCCGGATGATCTTTTGTTTGAGCTGGAGAATCTAAACCCTGGTGATCGGGAAACCCGTACGCTTACGCTAAAAAACGATGGCGAGAAGAAGCTTTACTTCCATGTAAGCATGGATTGGCTTGAAGGTGACCCTGGGGTTGGTGAGCTCGGTGATCTCTACGAGCAGCTGTTGGTCACGCTCTTCTATAAAGGAAAGGAAGTTTACTGCGGCTCAATGAAGGGCCTTGATGGAGCGTTCGCAGAACTGCAGGAGCCAAAGAAGGATTATATGGGCGTTCTTGAGCCGGGCGAGTCGGAGGATTTAAAATTTAGTGTTTATCTTCCAGGCCCGGAGACCGGGAATGAATTTCAAGGGTCTAGCCTAAAAACAGAAATTATTATTAAAGCCTTCTGTGAACGTGATGAAGAAGACGATGATGAACACCAGCGCAGAAAGAAGCCGCGACCGCAACCGGAACCTGATGACCCGGAGGACGAAGAGATTGAGATTTCCCTAGAGCCCCCGGGGGGCGAACCTGAGTCCAAACCCGGAGAGGAGGCAGACCCTGAGCCGCTTCCGAAGACTGGGGAGCTTCCGAAGACTGGGGCGTTTCCGATAATTTTGAATATTTCCAGCCTGATGCTTATTGCTGCTGGCCTGGCGCTAAGGAGGAGACAGTAAAAAGAAAAATATAATCAATTTTGAGCAATATTTTCATCTTTGTAGAAGGAAATTGCTTATTTGCTGCAGAATATTATAAAGGCGATAGTATTATATAGTTTAATATTTTCTAAGATGAAATTCCTGACCGACAAAGGCAAACCTTTCGAAAGGAAGGGACGCAAAGCTATGGGTCTAAAGCCCACTTAACGGGCAATGATCGCCAGGCTACCGAAACGGGTTTTTCCTTTCGCTGTCGGTCCCTCTTGAACCGGGGGGATTGGGTTGTTGAGGCTGTTACGCTGGTCAAAGATTTTTTTAGCATCAGTATTTTTGTTGGTATTTTTGCTTGCCGGGACAGTTTTTTCAAAGGGCTTACTTCGGGAAGCGCTTGCTGATGATTGGGAGCTTTTTGCAAAGGAAGATTCAGGGGAAGTCATTTACTTCTCAAGCCGTGAGAATGAACATGATTTTGGCATCCTGAGCGAAAGGGTTCGTTCGAAAGAGCGGGAAGCTGAAGACAAAGAAGTATTAGAAGCTGACAAAGAGACATTAGAAGATAGAGGGGCATTAGATGACAAAGAGCCATCAGCAGACAGAGAGATATTAAAAGAAGTAGATAGCGTTAACAGCGGAAGTAATAACGGCAATAGTATTGAAGAAAGCTCCCAGGGCAAAGCGGTTTCACAAAGCAGCTCTAAAGAAAAAGTTTTGCCTTATACCTTTGGGAGAACTTCTACTCGTCTGTTAAGAGCAAAGATAAAAATTAAAAATATAGGAGATACGGCTGCTGAAAATATTCGTCTGGAGGCTCCCCTTCTCGGTGCTATTGACTCCCCATATCAAAAAAAACAGCAGGAAACCTTCAGCCATGAGCCTGTAGAGATTACAATCGGCAGTTATAGGACGCGAACAGCTTTGATTATGCTTGATCCCTTACCCGGAGGGGCGGAAGAAACGATAACCATTGACTATATCTTGCAGGTAAGGCCGCTGAAAACAAATTTTGCAGCATTGGATCCTGGACAGGCTAGTGTGCCTCATGAAGCCTATCTGTTGCCCTCGGCAAAAATTGAAAGCGACCACCCTCTGATCACAAAAAAAGCGGCAGAGATAACCGCTTTCGCTGAAGAAGATGATTTAGAAAAAGCAAAGGCAATCTATGAATTTGTACTCAGACATTTAAAATATGATCGGCATGCACCGGAGCGTAATAAAGGGGCACTTGCTGCCCTGCAAAGCGGTAAAGGAGTCTGCGAGGAATACGCTGCATTATTTGTTGCTCTGGCACGGGCTTCCGGGATCCCCGCCCGCCAGGTTAACGGCTATGCTGACCCACAGGGAACAGGAGAGATCTGGAATATTCCATCAGGACAGACCTTTGCTTTGCGGGGGTATCGTCACAGCTGGGCAGAGTTCTATCTGGCAGGGATCGGCTGGGTGCCTGTTGATCCAGCGAAGGATACAGTAAACAGCAGTTTTAAGTATTTTGGGTCCCTGCCTCAAGCAAGCCATTTTGCCCAAAATTACCTGGATAAATCGCTGCGGGTTCGCTACCAGGGAGGGAAGCTGGCGGGCAGCTGGGATGAGGAACTAGTTGCTCAATAATTATAACCTATGTGGGCATTTAATTCGACTACGTCTATTAATGTTGAACGGATAATCATACGCCTTTCTTCATAATCGGTAAGCGGACAGGTAGTGAGAGTTAAGGCCGGCTCAGGCGTAGGCTCGATTACGCTCCAATCCCGGCTGTGGGTTATAAACCTTTCTGTGAACTCATAGATATATTTTTTGCCCCTGTAGTAGAGGAACAGTTCGTCCCCTTCCTGCAGTTTGTCTACATGGCGAAATGGAGCACCATAAACTCCTCTGTGAGCTGCAATGGAGACATTGCTGTGATCGGGGTATCCGCTCTGGGGATAAAAACCAGGGCCTTTTTTGAGGTCTTCTTCTTCTACTCCATAATTAACGACTGTTATAAGATCGATAGCAGGGATCACCAAAATGCCTGGTGCTGGCAGCAGCTCTTCCGGTTCTTCTTCTTCTAAGGTTGTTTCTGCTGCTTCAAGAGGGTTTGGTGCTGCTGTTGACAGTTCATCGATCATCTGCTGGGCATCCCTGGCGTTGCTATGGCGCAGGTATGTATTATGGGCAAAGGGTAAAATGATAATCAAAATTCCGCTAATGATCAGCAGCGCTCCCGTCCAGGAGCGTATTATTTTTTTCTGGTTTTTGAACTTTGTTTTCATCGGCAGCTTTCCTGTCTGGAATGCCCATTAATGATTTTATCTATTTTATTTTATCATCTTTTGGCCAGACTGTTAATAAGGTTTCGCTAAAAAACATTAAAAAACTCCGCTAGAAACTCGGTGTTTTTATGCTCTCTATATAATTTTATGGCAGGGGAGACAGGACTTGAACC
>JAAZDR010000153.1 GCA_012512705.1 Bacillota bacterium | reverse complement strand
TCATCATCTCCAGATCACATAATACTATAATATTATAACACAACAGCAAGAAGATGTCAAATTAAAATATTATTATAGTTTATCATCTCTTCTTTACTTTTGTCAAGTGAAAAAAAATTTTAATACGGAGACTTAGGGAGACCAAGGCGTAATTTCCCACGACTCTCCACACCACCAATACCGTCAAAGCCGCTAAATGTACTGGCAATCGCCTCAGAGACATTGGCAATCGCATGGATCGGGGTGTTGGCGACTACTTTCACTACAAAAACTGGATCAAGAGCATGAATAAAAACCCTTTGTGGCGAACTAGCAAAATTTGCCCCTGCCTCCAACAGTGCTTCGTAGTGGGACTGGCAGGCACCGGCAAAAATAATCAGTTCATCGCGCGAAGGCTCGTAACGCCGTGCAGCCCTTGTAGCCTCCACAAAATAACGCGAGTTGCGGTAATTGTTCAGATCGCTAAAATCCCTTCCCTTTCGTTTCAAATAGGCATCGTGCCCAGTTAAGACAAGCAAGTCAGGAGAATACTTTTTCAACAGGCGCGACACCACTTGTGGGAGCTTTTTCTCTTGAATATATTGTCCCTCCACATTTAAGGAAAAAGCCGCATAACCCTGCAAACAATTTTTAAGATACTCTTCATCTCCATCGAGGTGGAGGATCTTCGGCGGCACCTCAAAAAAATTATTTCCCTTCCTTCCACTCCTGTTTGTTCCCCGCTGTTGGCCGATCTTTTGCCTGTGAAGGTGATTGAGCTGTTCCCGGAGACAGAATCTATGGTTCAGCGCCTGCAGCTGCTTTGCTGTTGGTTTTTGGAGATCTTTGAGAGGAGCATCAGCTAGTAAACGAACATCAATTCCTTTTAAAATCGCCTCCTGGTTCTTGATTTTTATAATTTTAAAAAGCAGATCCGAACCATAGGAATGGCGTGTAACCAGATCTCCTACTTTTAAAGAAGCCATTCATCCTCTCCCCTGATTATCTTTATTTTATGCTTGAAAAACTTTTATACAATATATAATATTGTCCATCAATCTTCGTTGTGCAACGGATTTGGTGTAACATTTACTCTCGAAAGCATATAATGAATCAAAAGAGAAAACAAAAGCAAAGGAGCCTGTATATGTTAGTTACGGTCATTCCGGCACAAAACGAAGAAAAGAGAATCGGGGTGCTGCTCAGCCACCTCCGTTTATTTCCGGAGGCAGACGATATTGTCATCATCTTAAATGGTTCACAGGACAATACGCGTCAGGTGATCTGTGAATCATCTGACCCTCGTTTAAGACTGTTGGAGTTTAAAGAAAGTCTCGGTTTTGACGTTCCCCGGGCAATTGGGGCTAAAATAGCCCTGGAGAGCGGGGCCGATAAAATCCTTTTTGTTGATGGGGATCTAATCGGTAATTTTACTTCAGAGCTAAAGCAGATGTTTGTAACGATGGAAGCTAAAGGATACGACCTAGCGCTTACAGATTGTTACCCCATTAAAAAGGCAACTCCGCCGATGGTAAAAAAAATGCTCTATTACCGTCAGTTTCTTAACACCACAATTGGTTATCAGAACCTTGGAGTGGC
Source organism: Bacillota bacterium (assembly GCA_012512705.1). Lineage (GTDB taxonomy): Bacteria > Bacillota > Dethiobacteria > DTU022 > JAAZDR01 > JAAZDR01. The sequence goes on along the minus strand of JAAZDR010000153.1, from coordinate 8,199 downwards.
CAGTCCTTCCCATGGCCCGCTGCTGATCAGTCGCTCATTATTAGAACAGGTACCTTTACGCGAATTAGCGATCCCCCCTGTTTTTCTTGCTCTGGCAGCCAAGAAAAAAGCGAAGATTGGGATTGCTACCGCTATCCCCCATCTCCAACTCGGTTCTTCCATCAAAAACAGCGAGCACAGCAGGCTGATTACTGAAACAATAATCGGGGACTGCCTGGAAGCTGCTAACCTTTTCCTCTATCAGAAACGTCACCGTTCCGATGGCCGGGCTATCTACGTAGGCTACCATAATGAGCGCCGTTTTGACATTCTGGACAATTTCTTAGCAGAAACAAATTCATAGCGCAAAAAAGCACAAAAAAGTCTGGTTCAAATCGTGCTTGACTGAACCAGACTTTTTTGCTGATGTTAGGACTGATTACTTTGTATACTTATCAGCTACCTTCATCGCCCCATATGATTCCGGTTTTATACGTGCACTGTAGCCGCTGCCGATAACCATACCCACGACTTCCTTAATAATTCCGCGCGTTTCACCTTTTTCACCGACATCAAGATGAATTTCGATGTTGAGCTCATCATCATAACCGTTCCCGGCAAGCTTTGCTGTCAACTTGCTCGCTACTTCCAAACTCAAATAAGTTTCATAGTAGATGCGCTGGCGCAGGCTTTCCATAAAGCGGTGCTTTTGTTTATGAAAATAGTATCGCCCCCCCTTGCCGACACGGTGAATGATAATCGCCGTGACAAAAGTAACCTCCTTGTTAAGATGCGTCTGTGAATCGGAACCGATTATTAGTTTCCATTGGGCATGCGGTTCTTGATTAACATAGTCAATCAAATCAAGGTATGTCTCGTTAAAAGATAGTTTTCCTTTAGTGGGGCTATAAAAGTCCATATTTTTCGCTCCCAAGCAGTGCCGGATTAAGACCTCTTTTCAACCTCTTAAATTATAGAGTATTCGTGACAACTTTGCAAACTGTTCTATACTGAGCTTCTCCGGCCTGAGTTGAGGAGGGATACCAGCGCGCGTTAAAATTTCTTCCCCCGTTTCCCGTGACAGGGGGAAAATGTGCAAAAGTCCTTTCAAAACCGTCTTCCGCCGCATCTGAAAAACTCCTTTAATCAGCTCCCAGAAAAGAGACTGATCGCCCACATCAAGCTTCGGCTGTCGAATAACGAGGCGAACTACAGCAGACTCTACTGCTGGTCGGGGGAAAAACACATTCTGCGGGACGTTAAACAGGTATTCCGGTTCGGTGTAATAGCGGCAGAGTATCGAAAGCGTACCATAATTACTGCTTCCAGGCAAGGCAACCATCCGCTGCGCAACCTCACGCTGCACCATAAATAGAGCTCTCTTGAGGGCCACGGTGCTCTCCTTCAACACCTGAAAAATAAACGGTGTGGTCAGATAATAAGGAAGGTTGGCTACGATTACAAAGTCCTTCTCGCCCCAGCTTTCCCGACAGAGACGAGAAAGATCTAGCTTACGTACATCACCCTGGACAAGCTTAACATTTTTGAAATCAGCAAGGTTTTGCTCCAAGATGCTAAATAAACCCTGATCGATCTCCACAGCAATAACTTCTGCCGCCCTCTCTGCCAAAGACATCGTTAGCACACCTAAGCCAGGGCCGATTTCAAGTACGCGGTCGTCCTTGCTTAATTCGGCAGCATCTACGATTTTTACCAATATGTTTTCATCAACTAGGAAGTTTTGTCCCCAGTTTTTCCTAGGCTTGAGATTGTGTTTTTCCAAAAGCTCTCTAACCCGCCGCGTCGAAGTAAGCTTTTGCATTTGTACCACCTCTCGCCACTGTCCCCTAGAATATTGGATCGGCATAGGCTTTAACGTTTAACTTATACAAAACTCTCCACTGTAATGAAAAAAGCCAGCCCTCAGGCCAGCAACTGCTTTTACTCTAAGACTTCTAATTTAACCTTACCAACCCCATGCGGCTTTAAACCGATCTCCTGAGCCGCTGCCTCAGAAAGATCAATAATATGGCCGTTAAATGGGCCGTAGTCATTAATCCGGACAATCACACTGCGACCAGTTTTTAAAAAAGTTACCTTGACCTTGGTGCTATAGCCTAGTGTACGCGAGGCGGCTGTCATCTCGTTCTTATTGAATATTTCACCATAATGAGTGTTACAGCCATGGAAAGAGCCGCCATACCAAGAGGCGGTGCCGTTACAAACGCCCCTTACAGCATTCTGTTCTTCACTTTTCGTCCCCCCGCGTGAGGCAAGCAGAAACTCAGGGGGCGGCGCGGTGCCTACGGCAACGATCTTAGAAATCGGCTCCCGTATAATTTCCTCAGCTACAAGCTCACGTTTACATTCTTTTCCGTTAGCATAGACGACTCTATACACTTTCTGCTTTAATCCTTCAACGCCTTCTTGAACAACTTTCGTCTTTCCACGTATAAGACTGGCATCTGCTTGACGTTCTTCTGCAAAAGCCAGCTTCTCCACCTCAATCTCCTTTTCTACATCGATTTCCGTTAGCACTATAGCCTGGTTTGGACGCAGAGGTGTCCACAACCCCGGCTCTACTTCATCAGTTTCCTTGAACTCAATCCCAGCAACATTTAACGCCCCGGCCACATGAGTTGCAGTTGTCCAGAGCTGTTCCACACCGTCTTTAGTATGAATACGTACCGGAATAGCACGCTGGATATTTATCTCCATACCTTGAACCAAAGGTACATCCAAGTCGACATCAATTGTATCGTTCGGTCTTAGAGTAATCTCTTTTTCTTTTAATAAAGCAGCAACATCAACAGCGCGTCCACGATAGCGATAGAGGTAACCACCATCATTAATCGTGACCTCCGTTGCAGCCGTATGTGCAGTGACAATCATCAGTGCTAAAAAGGCCAGCAAAAACGCATTAATAAGCCCCTCTTGCACTGTTTCTAAAAATCGCCGCTGCTTCGGGCCTTCCATTAAATTCCCCCTTTATTCGCTGGCTGTATAATATGACTCTGAATTTTTTTATTCTAAAGTAGATTAAACAATCATTTGATACCTTAATAATCGATTTGGAATAACCTGAGGGCATTTCTTGTCGTTTCTTCCGCCACTTTTTCCCGGCTGAGGCCTCTTAGCTGCGCCAAAGTAGAGCAAACCTGCAATACCTGTGCTGGTTCATTGCGTTCTCCCCGGTAAGGTTCTGGTGTCAGATAAGGGCAATCAGTCTCCACCAGTATCCTGTCCAGAGGTAGGAAGCGGGCCAGTTCTTTCAGCTTATGCGCATTTTTATAAGTGAGCGGGCCGGCAAAAGATATATAAAAATTAAGATCCAGGCAACGCCGGGCAAAATTAAGGTCTCCAGAAAAGCAATGCATTACGCCGCCAATTTCCTCAACGCCCTCTTCTTCAAGGATCCTCACCACGTCATCATGCGCATCACGGTCATGGATAATTACCGGCAGATGCAGGCGGCGTGCCAGACGCAACTGCTCACGAAAAGCGCTCTTCTGTTGGTTGCGGGGGGAGAGATCGCGATAATAATCGAGCCCGATCTCTCCGATCGCTACCACTTTCGCTGCTGCTGCAAGTTTCAAAAGTTGTTCGAGGTAATCCGCAGGCAGCTTCTTAACATCATGGGGGTGAACCCCAACCGCAGAAAAAACAAAGCTGTGCTCCTCAGCAAGTTCTATAGAGCGCCTTGAAGACAACAGATCTGTTCCCGGGTTAATGATCAACCCTACTCCAGCCCTTGCCGCCCCTTCTAAAACTTGGGAACGGTCCTGGTCAAATTGTGGAAAATCAATATGTGCATGGCTATCGATAAGCACCCGCAACCCGCCTAACTAATCGGACTTCCGGGAGCGATTCGCTCCTCAACAGTGGTAAGAGTAAGGTTGCCCTCCTTATCCGTCGCCGCCAGAATCATCCCTTCCGATAAAAGACCCCGCAGGCGGACAGGCTTAAGGTTAGCAACAAAAAGCACCTGTCGTCCAACAAGCTCCTCCGGCTGGTAATGCTTGGCTAAACCGGCGATAACTTGTCTTTTTTCTTCGCCAATGTCAACCTCCAGCCGCAAAAGCTTATCTGTCTCCGGCACCTTCTCACAGGCAATTATCTCTGCTACGCGGATATCGAGCTTTTTAAATTCATCAAAAGTAACCATCCCTTCCGTTAGACCTTTCTGTTTCCCAGAAGGCGGTGCTTCTTTTTGCTTATCTGTTTTTTGGGCTGATTTTTGCTGTTCACGCCCTCCCCCTTGCAGCGCCTCCATTTCTTTTTTAATATCCAAGCGGGGGAAGAGATCCTCATCTCTTTTCACATTAGATCCTGGTGGGATCAGACCCCATTCTTTGAGCGCCTCCCAATTTTGCAGACCTTCATCGCCCTCTATGCCTATCTGCCGCCATATTTTCGGCGGAGTCCTGGGAATATACGGCTTTAAGAGCACGGCGATAAAACGCAGGCTCTCTACTAAATTATAAAGAACAGCCCCTAACAGCTCTTTTTTCGATGGATCTTTTGCTAGATCCCAAGGCGTATTATCATCGATATACTTGTTTGTCCGTCGCACCAGTTCCCATAGAGCCATAAGCGCTGTGCTGAACTGAAGCTGGTCCATAGACTTAGCCATCTTTTGCGGCGTTTCAAGGGCTAAACTCTTTAACTCCTCGTCGCCGTTGGCCGCCATCCCGGGTGCAGGAAGTACACCGTTAAAATAACGTTCAACTATTGTTAGCGTACGGCTGAGTAGATTGCCGAGATCATTAGCCAGATCAGTGTTGATCCTTTTAAGAAGGGCTTCCCCAGTAAAAACACCGTCAGCACCAAAGGGTATCTCTCGCAACAAGTAGTAACGAATTGCATCTGACCCGTAGCGGGCGATTAAAACTTTCGGATCAATGATATTTCCCTTGGATTTGGACATCTTGCCATCCTCGAGAAGAAGCCAGCCGTGACCGAACACTTTTTTCGGCAGCGGGAGATCGAGGGCCATAAGAAAAATTGGCCAATAAATTGTATGAAAACGGACAATTTCCTTACCGATCAGGTGTACGTCAGCCGGCCAAAACTTAATAAATTGTTCGCTTTTTCCCGGGTATCCTAGCGCGGTAATATAATTGGTCAGGGCATCAAGCCAAACATAGATCACATGCTTACGGTCAAAGGGAACAGGCACACCCCAGTCAAAGGTCGTGCGCGAGACACAGAGATCTTCTAAGCCTGGTTTGAGGAAATTGTTGATCATTTCATTTTTACGTGAAGGAGGCTGAATAAAATCAGGATTTTTTTCAATATGTTCGAGCAAACGATCTGCATACTTGGACATGCGAAAAAAATATCCTTCTTCAGCAACCATCTCTACCGGTCGGCCACAGTCTGGACACTTGTTATCCTGCAGCTGGCGCTCAAGCCAGAAAGATTCACAAGGGGTGCAGTACCATCCTTCATATTTATCCTTATAAATATCCCCCTGCTCGTAAAAACGGGTAAAGATTGCCTGCACAGCTTCCGTATGCCGCGGTTCTGTAGTGCGAATAAAGTCATCATAAGTTATATCCAGATCGCGCCAAAGTTCTTTTATCCAGTCTACAATTTCGTCAACAAACTCTGACGGTTCTTTCCCTTTTGCTTGAGCTTGCCTCTGAATCTTTTGACCGTGTTCATCAGTCCCTGTTAAAAAATGAACCTCTTTGCCCGTTAGCCGCTGAAAACGAGCAATCGCATCAGCAGCGACAGTCGTATAGCAATGTCCAATATGTAACTTGTCACTGGGATAATAGATAGGCGTGGTGATGTAAAAGGTCTGCTTCTCAGCCAACTTAAATCCTCCTCAAACAAGAACATAACACGTAGATAAAGCCATTATATCAGATTCAAAACCGCTGTCAAGCAAATTGACTCCAAAATTCCAATTTTTTACTGCCCTCTACATAAATTTGAATTTTTTTCTTTATTAGCCAAAAATTATATTGAATAACATGGTATTAACTGGTATAATGAAGCAGTAAATGTCGAACAATGTAATAAAGGGAGGATTAGAGTTGAAATCAACGGGAATTGTACGTAAAGTTGATGAGCTCGGCCGTGTTGTCATACCGATCGAGTTGCGGCGCACATTAGGGATCGAGGTTAAGGATGCTTTGGAGATTTATGTCGATGATGAGAAGATCATCCTTAAAAAATATGAACCGGCATGCTTATTCTGCGGAAACGCCGATAATGTAAAACAGTTTAAAGGTCGCATTGTCTGTCATGAATGCCTTGAAGAAATGAGCAAACATTAAAGAGTAAAGAGTAAACAGACTAGTAGTTAAGATTCCTTTTTATGCATTCTGTTTTTTCTCCCATCCAAAGATTGTAGATCTCCCTCCGGGAGCAGTTTTCCAACACTGAAAGTGCTTTTTCAGCGGCCTTATCACTCAGGCCCGCCTCCACAAGCGCGGCCACTTTTTTTACCACTTCCTGTTGGGCAAGCTGCTCCCGCTCTATCACCGCACCGCTAACTACCAGGGTTAGCTCCCCTTTTGGTTCATGCTCCTGATAGTAACGGAGATGCTCCTTTAAAGGAGCGCTCTTTATCTCTTCATATTTTTTGGTCAACTCGCGAGCGATCACTACCTGCCGCTCTTCCCCTAAATGACGGCAAAGCTCTTCGAGCAGCTGCTGCAAGCGGTGTGGGGCCTCAAAGATAATACTTGGCTTTTCCTCACGAGCCACCAGTTTCAATTCTTTCTCCCTCTGCGCAGGCCGACGGTCAAGAAAACCCCAGAAAACGAAACGATCCCCTGGCATCCCGGCTGCTATAAATGCCGTTAACACAGCCGAAGCCCCCGGGAGAGGAACCACAGTAATATTATTCTCCCTGGCACTACGTACCAGTTCCGCACCAGGATCAGATACGGCAGGCGCCCCAGCATTAGAGACCAGTGCTACATCCTCTCCCTGCTGAAGGCGGCGGATAATTTCGTGCTCACGGGCAGCCCTGTTATACTTGTGGTAGGAAAGGAGGGGCGTATGCAGATCGTAATGCTCAAGTATTTTTTTTGTATGGCGCGTATCCTCAGCAAGAATTAGTTGAACATCCCGCAGACAAGCGAGGGCACGCAAAGTGATATCCCCAAGATTACCAATGGGTGTCGGGCACACATAAAGCGTGCCACGCGCTTTCTCGCTCAATATCGGCGCACCTCCCTCATTGCTGCAGTTCATCCTCAAGATCGTCCTCTTTAAGCTCCACTTCTGTTAAGGGAAATTCGAGTACTCTTTTCGATTCTTTCAATTCTACCTGCAGCGCTTTCTTGATTACATTATGGCCGATGATCTTTCCTTCACCTTCAGGAGTGAGCACCTGCTTCCCTATAGCAGGTAGCTTTTCTTTAACTGATTCATAGGTTTCAGCTTCATAACGCAGGCAGCACATCAGACGACCGCAGACGCCTGAAATTTTGGTTGGATTCAAGGAGAGATTCTGATCTTTGGCCATGCGGATAGAGACCGGTTCAAATTCGCCAAGGAAGGTAGCACAACAAAATGAACGTCCGCAAGGCCCCAATCCCCCTTTGAGCTTTGTCTCATCACGCACACCAATCTGGCGCAGCTCAATCCGCGTACGGAAAACAGAGGCCAAATCCTTGACTAGTTCGCGAAAATCTACACGGCCATCTGCTGTAAAGTAAAAAATAATCTTGTTACGGTCAAAAGTGTATTCCACATCAACGAGCTTCATCTCCAGTTCATGCTCTTTGAACTTTTCCTGGCAAATAGCAAACGCTTTTTTTTCGTCCTCACGGTTAGCTTTGACCTGCTCCATATCCGCTTCTGTAGCCCGCCGCAACACCTTCTTCAAGGGCAGCACTAGCTCTCCCTCGTCCACCTCTTTAACGGGTTGGATCACCTTCCCATACTCAAGGCCGCGAGCAGTCTCCACTATCACTCCTTCACCAACTTCAAATTCCTGGTCATCTGGATCAAAGTAATAGATTTTACCTGCATACCGAAAACGCACTCCTACAACTTTATAGTTCATTATCATCTAACCTCCTCAACCTTAAAACCATCGCTTCCAACAAAAGCTGGGAAGCAGTATTTGATGCAAGCAGCGCCCTCGTCTCCATAACCACACGTAATGCTTCCTCCAATTTAGACGCGGAGAAAGAGGTGTTACTAAAAAAATCTTCACGATCAGGATTTAAAAGCTGCTCCCGGCTGCCGGTAAGC
>JAAZDR010000152.1 GCA_012512705.1 Bacillota bacterium | reverse complement strand
TGGTTCGTAACCTGAACTTGGTAGTTCCGATCACGCACTACCTCTTTCGCCGTTTTGCGGCAAATAGCGGCAATCTGGCGTTCCAGATTACGCACCCCTGCCTCACGTGTATAGCGGCGGATGATCTCCCGCAGCGCCCCTTCGGATATTTTTAAGTTTTCCTTACTAAGGCCGTTTTCCTGCAGCTGTTTGCGGTAGAGGTGTAAAAAAGCGATCTGCGTCTTCTCCTCTTCAGTATAACCAGGTATAGTGATCATCTCCATCCGGTCAAGCAACGGCTGGGGTATATTAAAATGAGAATTGGCGGTAGTGATAAACATTACCTGTGAAAGGTCGAAAGGAACCTCAAGATAGTGATCGCTGAAGGCAAAATTTTGTTCCGGATCGAGAACCTCAAGTAAAGCTGACGAAGGGTCACCGCGAAAGTCCATGGACATCTTATCCACTTCATCGAGTAAAAATACGGGGTTCTTTGACTTCGCCTGTTTCATACCCTGGATAATCCGTCCAGGCAGGGCTCCCACGTAAGTGCGGCGATGACCGCGGATCTCCGCTTCATCCCTGACCCCTCCGAGGGAGATGTGCACAAATTTCCTATCTAGGGCGCGGGCAATAGACTTTGCCAGCGAAGTTTTACCAACACCCGGCGGGCCAACCAAACAGAGGATCGGCGATTTAAGTTTCTTTGAAAGGCGCCTGACCGCAAGAAACTCTACAATCCGTTCCTTAACTTTTTCAAGTCCAAAATGATCTTCATCAAGGATTTTTTCCACCTGGTCAAGCTCAAGGCGATCTTCAGTCATTGTGTTCCAGGGGAGTTCCAACAACCAGTCAAGGTAGTTGCGGATTACCGCCCCTTCTGCAGCAGCGGGAGGCATCTTTTCCAGGCGTGCCAGTTCTTTTTTTACCTTTTCCTCTACCTCCTGCGGCAGCTCCAGCTCCTTAAGCTTTTCCTGGTATTCTTCAATCTCCGCTGCGCGTTCGTCCCGCTCCCCCAATTCCTTCTGGATCGCTTTCATCTGCTCGCGCAGGTAATATTCCTTTTGTGTCTTCTCCATCTGTTTGTGGACGCGTATACTGATCTTGCGCTCGATCTCCAAAATTTCCATCTCGCTGCTCAGTATTTCGCTCAATTTTTCCAAACGCTTTTTGGGCAATATCGCTTCCAAGATTTCCTGTTTTTGTTTTACTTTAAGTGAAAGGTGGCTGGCAATCAGATCACTCAGACGGCCTGGCGATTCCACACTTGATACCGTGATCAATGCTTCCGGGGAGATTTTTTTGCTCAACTTAATATATTGTTCGAACTGATAAAGGACGCTGCGCATCAGCGCCTCGATCTCTGTATTTTTCTCTTCCTTGTCGATTATATATTTAACTTTCACCTTGAAAAAAGGCTCGCTCTGCAAAAAATCTGTTACCCGGGCACGAACCAACCCTTCAACCAGAACTCGCGTTGTTCCTCCCGGCAGCTTCAGCATCTGTTTCACCTGGGCCACTGTCCCCAGCTCATACAAATCATCTGCCTGAGGTTCATCAACGCGCGCATCCTTCTGGGCTACCAAAAGAATCTTATTATCCTCAAGCATCGCTTTTTCCAAGGCATTCATTGACCGTTCTCGTCCTACATCGAGGTGTAGGATCATATATGGAAATACGAGTACACCCCGTAGCGGCAACAACGGCAGCACATTATTAGTTTCCTTGCTCATTCTCCCGTTTCGCCTCCCTTACTCTGCCTCATTATTTATAGCCAGCCCCAAAGTAAAAGCAGGCTTGATTGTCGAGCTAATGATCTTATTCTCTCTTCATGTGAATAACCCTTTAATTTTTTCTTGATGCCCGCCCGAGGAGCAGACTAACTAACGGAAGCAGACGCGCTAGCCGGACAGGCATCAATACGGGAATGAACTATATGCCCAGAATCTGTTTCACTGGTATCCATTAAAGCTAGTTTTAAAACTTGATCGAGATTCTTTACAGGAATAATTTCTAACTCCTCTTCTTGATCAAAAATATGTTGCCAGTTTTGTTCAGGGATTAACACCCGGGCTGCACCTGCACGGCGGGCAGCTTCAATTTTCGTAACCACACCACCTACAGGGCGGACATCGCCACGCACAGAAAGCTCCCCCGTCATGGCCACTTTGTTGTCTACCGGCTTACCAGTGATCGAAGAATAGATAGCGGTAGCAATACCGATACCTGCAGAGGTGCCGTCAACCGGTATCCCGCCGGGAAAACTAATATGGATGTCAAACTCCTCTAGATCTACATCCATGAAATGATTGAGAATCGTAAGCACGTTCTCCACCGACTCCCGGGCCATCCCCTTACGCCGGATAACACGTCCCCCGCCTCTCATCTCCTCTTCTTCAACAACACCAGTAACAGTCAGCTTCCCCCGACCACGGGGATTTAGGCGAGAAGAAACCTCTATCTCGATCAGTGTTCCCATATTGGGACCATACACAGCAAGGCCATTCACATAACCGATTTCAGGAGAATCTTTAATTTTACGTTCCGGTCGCGGGGAGAGCTGGCTGCTGTTAACAACCCATTCAATGTCATCTTCGTGCAGCTCAAACCGCCC
>JAAZDR010000151.1 GCA_012512705.1 Bacillota bacterium | reverse complement strand
GAACTGTCCGCTGAATGAAAAGTAATATGAACGATTTTGGGAAGCCCTAATTACGGCAGAACAGCACAAAGCACATGATTTTGAAAAAGAACTTTTTTTTGAAGGGTGTATGCCGATCGAGGTGCTGGCAGCACGTGGGAAAGAAACCCTGCGCCCTTATTGCTCCATCAAATGCTAGAGTTTAAAAAGATGAGCGGGGTTTTTTTGCCGGCCAAATCACTGGAGTGGAAGGGTATGTGGAGTCGGCGGCAACAGGTTTAATCGCCGGATTAAATGCTGTCAGATATTGCCGGGGAACAGAATTATTGGTTTTCCCGCCGGAAACGGCTCATGGTGCTCTCTGCTATTATCTCGTTAGCGCCGAGCCGGATACTTTTCAGCCGATGAATATAAATTTCGGTCTTTTCCCGCCGCTTAAAGTGAAAGTAAAGAAAAAACTGCGCCGCAAGAAGCTTGCTGAAAGGGCTTTGCATAAAATTGTTTATTTTTCAAAAAATTATTCTTTGCTTCTTGCATAAAAACTCGAATTATGGTAGTATTTAGAGGAATTGTGAAAGTGGGTGCCCTAAATGCCGGAGAGTAGCCTATCTTTTTTTATAGTCTCTTTAAAAACAGAAAAAAATTATTCTGACTTAACTATAAAAAGTTATTCTAGCGATATTCAACAATTTCTCGATTTTCTAAAAGAAACAGAAACTAAACTGGCGGAAGTGGATTATCTTACATTGAGACATTATCTGGCCCTATTACAGGAAAAAGGTTATGAACGTTCTACTATTGCGCGGAAACTTTCATCTATAAGAGCTTTTCTGAATTATTTAAAACGAGAAGGCTGCCTCCAAACTAATAATTGGAACACCGTTGCCACGCCTAAGCAAAAGAAAAAGCTGCCAAAGTTTTTGTATTATGAGCAGGTCCTTAGTCTTTTAAATGCGCCCAAACAGAATACCCCTGCTGGTTGTCGTGACCTGGCGATTTTAGATCTCCTTTATAGTACAGGCATACGAGTAGGAGAGCTTACTTCCTTAAATATTGATTCATTTAATGCGGATGAGCGGCTTCTAAAAGTAAAAGGTAAAGGTAGAAAAGAAAGAATTGTACCAGTAGGAAAGCTCGCCAGCCTCTCCTTAAAAAAATACCTTGAGGAGGGACGACCTTTCTTTTGTGCCGTTAATAAAGATAATGATGAAGAGCGGTCCCTTTTTTTGAACCGCTATGGGAAGCGACTTTCCGCACGCAGTGTGCGCCGCATATTTTCTAAATATATTCGACAGGTAGCGCTGACAGAAGGGGCTACGCCTCATTCGTTGCGACACTCTTTTGCCACGCATCTTTTGGACGCAGGCGCCGATATGCGTATAGTGCAGGAGCTTTTAGGACATGTTAATATTTCCAGCACACAGATTTATACGCACCTAACCAAGGACCGATTAATTGAAACTTATCGTATGAGTCATCCGCGAGCATAGAAGCTATTCATATGGAGTAAATAAATAAAAAGCTGTTTCTATTGTACTATGATGGTCTGAACACCGGGTGTGAAACATAATTTGTAATTTTTAAATAATCTATTAAGGAAGTGAGTTAGTGTTTAAAGGAACAACCATAGTTGGTGTTTTAAAAAATAACCAAGTAGCCGTGGCTGGTGATGGGCAGGTTACATTTGGTGATAAAACAGTACTTAAACACCACGCCCGTAAGGTAAGACGTATATACAACGGTCGGGTGATAACTGGGTTTGCTGGATCAGTAGCTGATGCACTGACGCTTTTTGAGAAATTTGAAGCGATGCTCGAATCTTACCATGGAAATCTACGCCGGGCGGCTGTAGAGCTTGCTAAGGAGTGGAGGACAGATAAAATCTTGAGAAGACTTGAGGCTCTTCTGTTAGCTGCTGATTGCGAAAATTTGCTCATCGTTTCCGGTACAGGTGAGGTGATAGAGCCTGATGATGGGATTGCCGCTATCGGCTCAGGCGCCCCTTATGCGTTGGCAGCAGCGCGAGCTCTAAGTCGCTATACATCACTAAAACCATCAGAAATAGTGGAAAAGGCAATGGAAATCACTTCAGATATATGTATTTTTACTAATAACATAATCTTTAAAGAAGAAGTAAAAGACTAATTAACAGGTGGTGTACAAATGTCTAGCAAAGAAGATCTTACTCCCAAAGAGATCGTTGAAGAAATTGATCGCTATATTATCGGGCAGCAGGAAGCAAAGCGCTGTGTGGCAATCGCTTTACGGAATCGCTACCGCCGTAAAAAGCTGCCTCCAGAGCTGCGTGACGAAATTACACCTAAAAATATTATTATGATTGGTCCGACAGGTGTGGGTAAAACAGAAATTGCCCGCAGACTTGCCCGGTTGGTAAAAGCACCGTTTGTTAAAGTGGAAGCAACAAAATTCACCGAAGTCGGTTACGTAGGCCGGGATGTGGAATCGATGGTCCGTGACCTGGTAGAAACAGCGATTCGCATTGTCCATAATGAAAAAATGGAACAGGTCACAAAAAAAGCAGAAAAACTGGCCGAGGAAAGGATTGTCCAACTG
>JAAZDR010000150.1 GCA_012512705.1 Bacillota bacterium | reverse complement strand
GCGTGGAGCCCCTGTATGGACCGCCTCCCTTGGAGGTTACCTGCAGCGCATCTGCCGAGTCCACTGAGGGCGAGATTGTCGATGTGTGGTGGGACTTCGGCGATGGCAGCGAGCCCGATAAAACACGAGTCCACAACAATTATTTTTGCCCCATTATCCTTTGCCTTGCGCACACGATAGCCGATAACCGGATGGGTTTCTGTTATATTCGAGCCTATTACCAGTAAAGCATCGGCGTTCTCAATCTCTTCAATACTGTTGGTCATCGCTCCGCTGCCAAATACAGTCGCCAAACCAGCAGCTGTCGGAGCATGGCACAAACGGGCGCAGTTATCAATGCTGTTAGTGCCCAGCATGCGCAAAAGCTTCTGGAAAATGTAATTCTCCTCGTTTGTTACCCGTGCCGAGCTCAAACCAGCCAGAGCTTCTGCGCCTGACTGCGCCTTCACTTCCTTAAAGCGTTCAGCAACGTAATCAAGGGCTTCATCCCATTCCGCTTCGACAAAAACCCCTTTTCTCTTAATTAAAGGCCTACTAAGTCTTTCTTTACTTTCAACAAAGCCAAGGCCAAAATGCCCTTTAACACAAATTTGTCCCTTATTGACCGGGTTTTTAAAATTAGGACGTGACCCGATGATTTTATCATCTTTAACCTGGAGCTCGATACCGCAGCCAATACCGCAGTAGGGGCAGATCGTTTTTACCTTTTGTACTTCCCATGGACGCCCTTTCCGTACACTTTCTTTAGGGATCAAAGCGCCAACTGGGCAGACATCAATACACATACCGCAGAAAACGCAGGACGAATTTTCCAGGGGGTCGTCAAACGCAGGGGCAATCTTGGAATTAAAACCCCGTTCCGTATAATCGATAGCCCCAGCTCCGTTGACCTCGTGGCATTTGCGTACACATTTGCCGCAAAGAATGCATTTATTTAGGTCCCGTATAATAAAAGGGTTAGATTGGTCTAAGGGATAATCATGTTTTTCACCAGCATAATCGGTGCCTTCTATCCCATAAAGATAGCAATATTCCTGGAGCTTACACTCCCCCATTTTTTCGCAAATCATGCAGTCCAAGGGGTGGTTAGCAAGGATTAGTTTTAAATTTGTGCGCCGTGCTTTCAGCACCCGTTCAGAGGAGGTATGAACAACCATCCCCGGAGCAACCGGCGCTGCACAGGCAGCAACAAGTGTCCTCGCCTTCTCTACTTCGACAACGCAGATCCGGCACGCACCATGAACAGAAAGCTCCGGATCGTGACAAAAAGTGGGGATCTCAATTCCCAATTCCTGTGTCGCTTCCAATATCGTTGTTCCCGAAGCAACTTCTATCTCCTGGCCATCAATGGTTAGTTTAACCGTTGACAAGCTCTATCCCTCCTCTGCTATTTTACAAGAATTGCATCTTGACGGCACCGCTCTACACAGTTGCCGCACTTCGTGCACAGATCCTGGTTAATAAAGTGCGGTTTCCTTCTTTCACCGGTAATAGCTTCCGCCGGACAGTTACGTGCACAAGCCGTACAGCCGGTGCATTTTTCCGGAATGATTTCATAAGTTATAAGCGCGCGGCAAACTTTTGCCCGGCAGCGGCGCTCGTAAATGTGTTCCTCGTATTCATGGCGAAAATAGCGCAGAGTGCTCAGCACTGGGTTCGGGCAAGTTTGTCCCAAACCACAAAGAGCGCTATCTTTAATTGCGTGAGCCAGCTCCTCCAGCTTCTCGATATCACCGCTTTCACCTTTACCATCACAGATACGCTCTAAAATTTCCAACATCCGTTTTGTTCCTTCTCGGCAGGGAGTACACTTTCCGCAGGATTCCAGCTGTGTAAAAGACAAGAAATAACGGGCGACATCGACCATACAGGTGTCTTCATCCATGGCGACCAGCCCACCGGAACCCATAATCGCACCTGCTTGTGTGAGAGAATCATAGTCTATAGGAAGATCGAGCTGCTCCTCCGGTAAACAGCCGCCGGAAGGACCACCGATCTGGACGGCTTTAAACTTTTTGCCGCCCTGTATTCCCCCGCCGATATCATAGATAATCTCGCGCATCGTAATCCCCATCGGCACTTCCGCGAGACCAGTGTTGTTGATCTTGCCGGCGAGACAAAAAACTTTTGTCCCCTTACTGCGCTCTGTTCCTATTTTCGCATATTCAGCAGCACCATTGCGTATGATTAACGGGACATTGGCTAGAGTCTCCACATTATTCAAGCAAGTAGGTTTGTCCCATAAACCTTTATTCGCAGGGAATGGCGGCCTAGGCCTAGGCATGCCGCGTTTCCCTTCAATCGAGGCCAGGAGGGCTGTTTCCTCGCCACAAACAAAGGCTCCGGCACCTTCTTTAATATTCAGCTTAAAGCTAACCCCAGAATTAAGAATAT
>JAAZDR010000149.1 GCA_012512705.1 Bacillota bacterium | reverse complement strand
GGGCTCCTGGGGAAATTTATAATATCGGCGGAACTGAAGAAATCTCTATTCGTGAGCTGGCGGAAAAAATCAAGGCGCTGACAGGTTCATCCTCAGCGATCAAAATAATCCCCTACACTGAAGCCTTCGATGAACAGTTTGAGGAAACACAGCGCCGCGCTCCTGATATTACACGCCTGCAGAAGCTCGGCTACAGACCACGCTATACGCTGGAAGAAACCCTAAAAAAGATTATCGCTCATCACATGCGTTAGCTGAAGTCTGTCCAGGGAAAACTCCCTAGATGCCAGGAGGGGAAGATGAAAAAACTCCATATTCTCTACTCGACAAATGACCGCAGCAGATATATCATCCGCTACGGAGAGTATTTTAAGAAGGAGTTGGTGAAACTCCCAGAAGTGGAAGTCTTCTTTATTAAACAAGCAGCGTATTTAGATGATCTTTTAAAAAGGATGCCCTTTACACCAGACTCCATCTTTTTTGACGATTTTGCCCATAACTATCCCCTGTACGGACTGCAAAAATGCGCTATCCCTAAAGGAGTGCTCTATTGGGACGTGCAGAGAACACAGCAGGAGTTCCGTAAATTTGTGTTTCAGAATAAAATTAACCTTGTCTTTTCCTTTTACCGTGATGCATTCCTCAGCTTTTTCCCGGAATTTAAAGCAAAATTTAGGTGGCTCCCCAATCATGTCTATACGCCAATTTTTAAAGACTACGGTTTGAAAAAAGAAATCGATTACCTGCTTATGGGGGCGCTGCACGATTCGATTTACCCCCTGCGCACAAAAATTGCAAAGGGAATGGTAAATGAAAAAGGTTTTGTACTTCATAGACATCCGGGTTACTGCGATTATTCACGGGAAGAGGAAAATGAAGCGCTGGTGGGCACCGCCTATGCAAAGACAGTCAACAAGGCCAAAATTTTTTTCACCGATGACTCCCTCTATAAATTTCCCATTGCCAAGTATTTTGAAGTTCCAGCATGCAATACTCTGCTCCTTGCTTCTGGCTCAGCAGAACTTAGGGATCTGGGATTTATTGACGGGGAGACGTTTGTGGAAATAAATGAAGGCAATTACCGGAAAAAAGCACGCTATTATCTGCAGCACGAGAGAAAAAGGAACGAAATTGCCCGGCGTGGAAGCGAAATGGTGAGGAAGTTCCATTCAACGACAATCAGGACTAAACAATTCGTTAATATGGTTGCGGACTATGTTTTTTAAGCTAGACAGCGGCAGGCTTATGGATTTTATTCTTAATGCCCTGGAACAGCGGCTCCCCTGCTCCATTGTTTCAGTGGGAGCGACAGAAAGTTTTGTCCTTGCCCAATATAAGGTTCTCTCGGAAAAAGAGTTCATGAGCCATCCTGAAGCACGTGTAGCAAACCTCGGTGTCAAAAGAGGACAGCTCCATCGAGGGATTACCTTTCCCAACATAAAAGCGCGCGATGCCGGAGTAAATGCCCTGAGGAAAGCCGATATTGTCGGCTACAACATCCTGATCAAGGATATGCACTCTGGCCTGCTTACGGAAAAAGTCTTCGCCGCTTATAGGATCAAGCCAAAATATATCTTTGAAGCATACCTGCGGCGGGTAATCATGTTCTCCCAGAGGGAAAAATTCATGCGCATGCTTTATAAAAGGAGGAT
>JAAZDR010000148.1 GCA_012512705.1 Bacillota bacterium | reverse complement strand
TTTTTCAATAGAAATCTATCAGTCTAATTACGAGGGAGAAATTATTGAAATACTGCAAAAAGCGCCGGAGCGATTTCAGGCTGTAGTCATCAATCCTGCTGCCTTTACACATTACAGTATTGCCTTGCGGGATACCTTGGCAGCGATTCCTCTGCCGTCAGTAGAGGTTCATCTCTCTAATATTTATGCACGGGAAGGATTTCGAGCTCACTCGGTGACTGCACCGGTTGTAAGCGGTCAGATTACTGGTTTTGGTCCTTATGGTTGCCAATTGGCACTTGAGGCGGCTTTTGAGCTCGCTAGGAGCGGAAAAAAGCGAGGAGATTAAGGGGGAAAATTTTTTGCAGGAGAGGGTAAAGAAACTAAGGGCGCTTCTAGCTCGCAGTGAGAAGCCTCAGGGGCTGCTGGTTCGCTACCGCCCTAATTACTTTTATTTAAGCGGATTTTCTGGCTCTACTGGTGGCCTGCTGATTACCCAAACCCAGGCTTGGCTGTTGGTTGATTTCCGTTATTGGGAACAGGCAGAGATGGAAGCGACTAATTGCAAAGTCTGCCGCTTAAATAGTTCCTTTTGGAGCACTGTCGCTGAGTTGGCTAGGGATGAGGGTCTTGAAAGTCTAGGATTTGAAGCAGAACACCTTTCCTATGACGATTACCTTAATCTTAAAAATGCTCTGGGGACAACAGAACCAGTCGCTGTAAAGGGGTTGGTAGAAGAACTGCGTCAGGTAAAGAATGAGCAAGAGTTGGCCTTAATGCAACGCGCAGCAGAAATCGCTGATGAGGCATTCAGGAGTTTAATTCCTTTGATTAAGCCGGGAACAGTGGAATTAGATTTAGCCCTCGAGTTGGAATACCTGATGCGCCGCGCTGGGGCCGAGGGCGTCCCTTTCCCTTTGATCGTTGCTTCAGGGCCACGCTCAGCGCTTCCCCATGGGGTGGCAACCACTCGCAAATTACGTGATGGAGATCTGGTAGTTTTTGATTTTGGTGCTCTTTATAAAGGGTATTGTTCGGATATGACACGCACAGTTATTATAAACAAGGCAGAAGGGTGGCAACGGGAGATCTATTTCAAGGTGCTTCGTGCACAGACAAAAGTATTAGCAGAGCTAAGAGAGGGGCTGCACGCTGCAGAAGCCGATAGATTTGCACGTGATTCCCTTCAGAGTGCGGGTTACGGACCTTACTTTGGTCATGGACTGGGGCATGGGATCGGAATCGAACCTCATGAGGGTCCGGTACTTTCGCCAAGATCAAAAGCTTTGCTTAGGCAAGGGATGGTTTTTACCGTTGAGCCAGGGGTTTATCTACCGGGTCGTGGCGGGGTGCGAATTGAAGACATGGTCATCCTCCGTGAACATGGACCGGAGATCTTAACTAAATTGATTAAAAAACTACTTATTCTTTAATATCATATTTTTTAAAAGAGGTGTTTGCTGTGATTTCTACTAATGATTTTCGGACGGGTGTAACCATTGAATTAAATGGTGATATCTATACGGTAATTGATTTTCAGCATGTTAAACCGGGTAAAGGGCAGGCTTTTGTCCGTTCAAAACTTAAAAACATCAAAACCGGTTCTATTATTGAACACACTTTTCGTGCCGGAGAAAAAGTACCTCGCGCCCATATCGAACGCAAAGAGATGGAGTATCTTTATAATACCGGGGAAGAATTTTTTTTCATGGATACCCAGACCTATGAACAGCTATCCTTGCAAGAATCACAACTGGGAGATGGAACTAAGTTTCTAAAAGAGAATATGCTGATTGGCGTTCTTTTTTATGGAGAGGAGATTGTAGGTATAGATCTGCCTAATTTTGTTGAACTTAAGGTTGTTGAAACTGAACCGGGTGTTAGGGGGGATACTGCTTCTGGTGGTTCGAAGCCAGCAACGTTGGAAACGGGTCTGGTTGTTCAGGTGCCTTTTTTTGTTAATGTTGGTGATGTTCTGAAAATCGATACACGCAGCGGTGAATATATCGAGCGGGTTTAGCGGAATAATACTTTTTAATAGTATTTTGAAATGAATAAGGACTACCAAATCGTAAGAAGGAGGGAATATTAATAGTGGGAGATCTTAAATCAAGGATTGCTTATATTAAGGGGCTTGCTGCAGGATTGAATATTGAAGAATCGTCTCGTGAAGGACAACTTTTTTCCAAGATTATTGAGGCCCTGGATCTGATAGCCGAGGAAATCGAAGAGCTGCGGGATGATTATGATGAATTATTTGAGTATACGGAATCTATTGATGAAGATTTGTCAGAGCTGGAGGATGATTATTACGAAACGGATGGAGATACCGCTGAAGACGAGGAAGATGATGATGTAATTACGCTTGAATGCCCTGAGTGCGGTGAGATTACTTACATAGATCCAGATTTTCTAGATAGCGAAAACGGACAGACAGAGATCTATTGCCCAAACTGTGAGCGCATGGTATTTATTGATGATCAAGAGTGGGATACACCTGTTGAAACTATAGACGAAGAGGAACCAGAAGAAGAAGGAAAATCATAATCAGATGTGAGGTTTAATAAGAGACAATCAACAGTAACCTCTATATCCAGATTTGGATATAGAGGTTTTTTTATGTCTTTATATCTTATATCTTTAATAATCCAATGCATAAAACGGCATGTCTATAAATATTTATTCTTAAAGGAGGTACGGGTAATGAAAAAAACAGTAGTCGAAGAGCAGGTACTGCCCCTTTTAGCCCCAAGTATCAGAAATATTCTCAGACATGCGCCATGCCCCTTATTGAATAAAGTGCAAGAGATCCGTCTGCGCGAAGCACGCCCTCTTATTCTTAGCGTACCGAATGGTGAAGTGCTGCTTAGCAATACAGGACAACAGGTAAAAAAAGTTGATTCAGCTTATCATCTAACGCACGAGGACTTAAGACGGACGCTAGCACTGATCAGTAGTTGTTCACTCTATGCTTTTGAGGAAGAGCTGCGCAAAGGGTATCTTACAGTTCCTGGTGGGCACAGGGTTGGGCTAGCAGGAAAAGTAGTTGTTGCCTCAGGCAAAATAAAGTTAATCAGCGAGGTTACATCTCTTAACTTTCGTATAGCCCGAGCTGTCACCGGTGTGGGGGACAAGGTGCTCCCGTTCCTCTTTGATCTTAAAAAAGGACGCTTTTATCATACACTAATTATCTCCCCGCCCCAGGCGGGCAAGACAACGCTTTTAAGAGACCTTTGTCGTTTGCTAAGTGATGGCAGCAATATCTCTGGTCATAAAGGATTTAAAGTAGGAATAGTGGATGAACGTTCCGAGATCGCTGCTTGTTTTGCTGGGGTCCCTCAACTCCCAATCGGCTGCCGCAGTGATGTCCTTGATGGTTGTCCTAAAGCAGAAGGGATGATGATGCTGCTGCGCTCCATGTCCCCGGAGATTATTGCTACCGATGAGATCGGACGTTCTGAGGATGTGCAGGCATTAGAAGAAGTTATTAATGCAGGTGTAAGTATTCTGACCACTGCTCATGGATCAGGTTTGCAGGAACTGCGCAGACGTCCGAGCTTAGCACGAATGCTCGATATGCATCTTTTTGAAAGAATTGTAGTTTTAAGCCGTCGGTGTGGCGTAGGAACCGTTGAGATAATTCTTGATGGAGATGGACAAAATTTACGGCCCATAGG
>JAAZDR010000147.1 GCA_012512705.1 Bacillota bacterium | reverse complement strand
TGGGGGAAACTATGACCCTGAAAACAGGGATGATGAAGAAAATGTTTCAGAAAATGAGGGAGACAAAAAAGAAGAAGAAAAGGAAGACGAAGGGGAGAAAGATGAGGAAGAAGAATCTAAGCTTTCTACAGGGATTATTTCCATACGTTTTGTCGATGAAAATGTCATGGACCTTGAAGAGCCGGTAGTCCAGGAACTTAACTTAGGAGAGTACACCTTTGAAGCAAAAAGTATCCCGGGCTATGATCTGCTTAGTCCAGCGATACAATCTGTCACATTGTCTGAAGATGGAGAGCAACGAGAAGTAGTTTTTAAATATCGCTCGCAGTCACCGGAGGTTAAACCGGAGAAGCCCGAACCTGTTAGAGAGACAGTCGCCCCGAAACCCAAACCCGAACCAGAGGCAACAGTAGAAGGTATCATCCTTGTTGCTGAACCTTATAAAACAACATACTTCATTGGCGAAGAACTAGAACTAGACGGGCTAGTAGTCTGTAAAGTATTCAGTGACGGCAGAGAAGAGGAAGTCGCTGTAGAAGATTTAACAATTACAGGTTTCAATAGCGAAAAGGCGGCTGAAGAACAAATTATTACCATTGATTACCATGGATTTAAGACACATTTTACTGTTAGTATAGTTGAGAAAGAAGAATCGCCCGGAATATTGACCCGCATCTTTGGCAACCCCCTACTAATCCTAATCATTGCCCTCTTTTGTTTACTTTTAATATTAATCGCCATACTAGTAAACATGTGTCGCCATGATAAACCACAGGCAGCAAAAAAGCGAGAAAAAAGCACACCCCTAATCATCATCGCTGTGTTTGTAGCCATTGGTTTATTTGCTTATGGCGGCGCTGTCTATCTGTTAGCACAAATGGAAAGAGAGGAAATCGCTCAAGACGATGAATCTCTCGGCATCGAAGAAGGAAGCGGAAAGCCGGGAATTACGAATATTGCTATCTTTGGGGTTGATGCCAAAGATGGTATGACTGGTCGAAGCGACGCGATCATGGTTTTAACCCTAGATGAAAAGAACGATAAAATAAAAATTACCTCTTTGTTACGCGATTCTTATGTAAACATCCCGGGACGCGGAATGGATAAAATTAACCATGCATATGCTTTTGGCGGTCCGGAGCTCGCCATTCGGACAATAAATGAAAACTTCCAACTGGATATCCGATATTTTGTGTCGGTGGACTTTACATCAATGCCCGCAATTATTGACGCCGTTGGAGGGTTAGAGATTGAGCTTACAGACCGGGAAGCAAGAGAAATACCTGGAATCAATAGTGGCGGCATTCATTTGCTGAATGGTGAACAAGCCCTCCGTTTCTCCAGGCTCCGAAAACTGGATTCCGATTTTGAAAGAACAAGAAGACAGCGGGATATCATGGAAGCAACGATTGAATCCGCCTTAAAGACACCTGTTACTGCTTATCCGGGGATGCTCAACAAAGTATTCCCCCATTTAACCACAAACTTAACTCCCAATCAGATCTTAAGCATCGGTGGGAGGACCGTATTAGATAATATCGATACCATAGAGAAAACCCAATTTCCACCTTCTTCGCTAGGAAAAGGGCAAATGATCAATGGTGTTTATTATTACGTATTTGACCTGGAAGAAGGCGCCAGGAGGTTAAACCAATATATTTATGATGATCAGCCCCTTGAGTAAATACTGATGTCCAAAGAATCAAATTTAAAGTTCGTTTACATTATTTATACCCGATTCCGTACCAATAGCGTAATTCACTGGTAGGGAAAAACAAATTCCTTTTCCGGCTGTATTTAACCCTACTTCACGTACAATACGCTCCATAATGGCATTCCTTTTCTCCTGCGGGGCAAGTATCAAGACAAGGTCCTTTTCTGGTTGAATAGTTATGCCAAGATATTTTACTGCTTCCTTTGACCCTAAGCCGCGTGCATGGACTAATGTGCCGCCAGTAGCTCCAGCAGCTTTAGCGGCTTCCATAACTTGTTCAAAATAGCCGCTATTTACAATCGTTACGATTAAATGATACATTTTTTTTGATGTTGCGGTCACTTGCTCACTTCCCATCTTTAAATTCTCGTCAGCCTTCTTAAGAGTTGTTAAAAGAACATTACTAACACTACTGAGGCTTATTGTGCAGACTATCCCTGTTCCCGGCTTTCCCAGGTTAATTTCCTTTTGCAGCCGGTTTATAAAAAAATTCGACATTTTTTTTGTTAAAATACTAACGGAAACAACTTTCTTAGGTCCACCATAACCAAGAATTTCGTAGATCAATGATTCAGCCGAACCATACCCACGGGTAAGCAAAAACATCGACATGTTGTTTTTCTTAAATAATTTAAGCAATGTATCTCGCAGATCATAATCTACTATCGTAATCAGTGCCTCTAATCTAGTCACTGAAGTATCCATCAACAACCCTCCATTTTTGTTTAATATTGCCACTTACCTTAAATATACGTATCTTCTTTATTAGAATCAAGGCGAAATTCATTAGACCTACTATCCGATTCTTCATCAGTTTCCTCAGAGGAATAATCTAAGTCGATAATCGTATCCTCTGCTGGAATAATAGTTTCCCTTTCCGCAGTTCTTGATTTGATGGCATAGGCCAAACCAAACAACGAAAGAATAATGACCGGTGTCATAGCAACGAGTGCTACTATACCGAACGCATCAGTATAGATATTCCCACCGTTGGCTTCACTAGCTCCTATGGCAAAGGGAAGCATAAATGTTGCTGCCAGAGGGCCTGAGGCAACTGCACCGGAATCATAGGCGATTGAAGTAAATAAAGGGGGAATAAAGAATGTTAGAATATGAGTAAGTACATATCCCGGAATAATAAAATAAAGTAAGGGAAATCCTGTAACAACGCGAAACATCGCCAAACCCACAGATACAGCAACTCCAACTGAGAGCCCAATTCCCATCGATTTGCCGGAAATTACCCCTTCTGTAACATCTTCAACCTGTCTTTTTAAAACGAAAACAGCCGGCTCAGCTGAAACTACAAAATAACCGATAGCCAATCCGACAAGAACCAATACCAATGAATTGGTATTTTCAATTAGGATGCTTCCCAATTGATATCCTGCGGGCATAAAACCGATATTCGCACTGGCTAAAAATAATACAAGACCAAAATAGGTGTATATTGTGCCAACACCGATTTTTAATATTCTCTTTGTTTTTAAATGTAACTTCCACACCTGAAATATAGCAAAAAGAAAGATTATCGGAAACAAAGCTATGGCTGTTTGCACTAAGTATTCCGCGAAATTAGAACTGTACAATAAGACTATGTCTGATAACGACTTTAGCTCAGGCACAACCATAGCGCTGCCGCCAGAGGGCGTAAAAAACAGCCCCAAAATTAATACAATGATAATTGGTCCTAAAAGAGAAAGAGAAACAAGACCGAAGCTATCTTCCTCCGTTGTCTTATCCCCGCGAATTGAAGCCAACCCAAGTCCGAGAGCCATTACAAAAGGCACCATAATCGGGCCTGTAGTCACCGCACCAGACTCCC
>JAAZDR010000146.1 GCA_012512705.1 Bacillota bacterium | reverse complement strand
CCAAGCATATGATCCGAAGATTGCGGCCTTAATTGTTCGTGCTTTAGAAATGATAGACGCTATCGGTGGGAAATTTATGATCATGACAGCGACACTACCGAAAATCTATTTTGACCGGATAATGAATTCAAAAGAGATTCAGCGTTTTCCTTTGGTTTATAAGACTTTCGTTAATGATGATCTTAAAAGGCATCGTTTAAAAATGATAAATACATCAATATTGGATTATATCAAGGAGATTGCTTTAGCTGGGAAGCAAAAAAAGACTCTCGTTATCTGCAATACAGTTAAGCAGGCGATTAACGTATATGAGAGACTTCTGCAAGAAAAAGCAGATGTTAATCTCTTGCATTCACTTTTTTTACAAAAGGATCGATTTTTGTTAGAGAAGAAAATAAAGGAATTCGCCAAAAATTGCTCTTATGGTATCTGGGTAACAACTCAGCTGGTCGAAGCAAGCTTAGATATTGATTTTGATATTCTTTATACGGAATTGTCAACTCTTGATAGCTTTTTTCAACGTTTGGGGCGTTGTTACAGACAACGTAATTTAGAACACAATAAACCAAATATATGGGTGTTTACCGAAGATATATCCGGAGTTCCTTATGTGTACGATAAGGATTTAGTCTATAAAAGTGTAATCTTACTTCAAAATTACAATGAAAAGCTATTGTTAGAATCAGAAAAAATAAAGTTAATCGAGGTCCTCTATAGTAATGAAAGTTTGAGAGGCATGAATTTTTTCAAGACCTTTAACGAAACTCTTTCTTACCTGGAAAATATAGAACCGTATGATATAGATAAGCAGGAGGCACAAAAATACTTACGTGATATTAATAACGTAAAGGTCATCCCTCGTAACGTTTTTGATCAGATCAGCGACGATTTAATTGCGAGGTATAGAAAAGAGAAGGATAGAGTAAAGCGTCGCCGTTTGCGCAGAGAAATCGATCAATACACAATTAGTATAAACAAATATCGTGCACGAAATTTTTTATCTAAATCAGGACTCCCCGCTTCCTTAGCTGATCTATTTATCATGGATCTCTATTATGATTTTTATAAGGGTCGAGGCGTGGGGCTAAACCTTAGCAAAAGTGAGGGTTTAGAAAATTTTATGTCCTAAAGGAAAGGTTAAAAATGGATGTTATGCGCGTTAGTGGCATACACATGCACTACTATGCAGTTTGCAAGAGGAAAATGTGGCTCTTTGACAGAGGGATAACTATGGAACATGAGCATGATCGTGTCTTAGAGGGGAAGGTTTTACACGAATATGCTTATAGGCATCTTGAAGTAAAGGAAATTTTGATTGACAATGCTTTTAAAATTGATGCCATTGACGGAGAGCACGTTAGAGAAGTAAAGTTATCCAGCAAAATGACTTATGCTGATTTTTTACAAATGCTTTTTTATTTATATCAGCTTGATTTGAGAGGGTTGAAAAAAAAGGGGTTAATTAGTTATACAAAAGAACGAAAAACCGAGGAAGTAATTCTCGATGAGGCAAATAAAAAACGAGTTAAAGCTGCAATAGCAGATGCAATTAAGGTTCTTGATGAATCTTCGCCCCCTCCAGTTATTAAACGTACATATTGCAAGAGGTGCGCATATTATGCTTTTTGCCATGCGGGGGAGGTGAATGGGGAATAATGCAACAAGATCATTATACGCTAAGTAACGGGCGTTTAAAAAGAAAGGATAATACAGTCTACTTCGTGCGGGAGGACGGCAGTAAGCAATCCTTGCCAATTGAGCGCATTCGTAATATACATATCTATGGAGAAGTTGATTTTAATTCAAAATTATTGAACTACCTTAGTCAATATGACATATGTATCCATATATATAATTATTATGGGTACTATTCAGGTACTTATTACCCTAGAAAGAAAAACGT
>JAAZDR010000145.1 GCA_012512705.1 Bacillota bacterium | reverse complement strand
CTTTTTACGCGTTCCGTCCCCTTTTTCCCTTTTTCCATTGCGATACCCCCTTGTTGTTGCGAATATAATTTTCTAGTTCTTCTATTCTACCGTAATTTCTAATAAATAACAACAGCTAACAACAGCGATTTCCTTTCTCAATCAAAAGCAGGAGGGGAGGTGAGAAGCTGTGCGCGTTGTTGATGGCGCTCTAAAGCAAGTTCGATAAGCCTATCAATCAGCTCCCTATAGGGAAGCCCAGTTGCTTCCCATAGCTTGGGGTACATACTGATATTGGTAAAACCGGGCATTGTATTGATTTCATTGAGAAATACCTGTTCGTTATCGTCAATGAAAAAATCAACCCGTGCCAAACCGCTCGCCTCCACAGCAGAAAAAGAGCGCTTCGCCAGTTCCTGTACATGTCTGGTAAGCTTTTCACTTAGCGGAGCAGGGATTACCAGCTCAGAGCGATCATCAATATATTTGGCCCGATAGTCGTAAAAATCATTGCAGGGGATAATCTCACCCGGGAGCGAAGCGCTCGGCGTTTCATTACCCAAAACGCTACACTCGATCTCCCTGCCAGCAATAAACTTTTCAACAATAATTTTACAGTCGTATCGGAAAGCATCGCCAATCCCAGCCAACAGCTCGTCCCTGTCCGCTGCTTTGCTGACTCCAACGCTGGAACCAAGATTAGCCGGTTTAATAAAACAAGGATAGTGCAGCTTTTTTTCTATACAGGAGATAATCTCCTGCTGCTCTCTTTCCCAGCGCCGACGATTAAAATAAAGATATTCGCCAATCGGAATATCGTTCTGTGCAAAAAGCTTTTTCATGATCACTTTATCCATCGCTGCAGCTGAACCCAAAACCCCTGAACCCACATAAGGGATCCCGGCCATCTCCAGCAGACCTTGAACAGTACCATCTTCGCCAAACGGACCATGTAGAACCGGGAAGATCAGATCGAGTCTCTGAAAAGAAATTTTCCCTTGTGTAAGGGAATCATAGCAGATGATTCCTGGATACTGCGGATCGGTAACAAATGCCGCCCAGGAATTCTCTCCCGGGATATCACCTTCTTGCAAGGCGCGCAGGGGATCGCCTCCTGCCAGCCATTTTCCTTCTTTGGTGATCCCGATCGGAATTATTTCGTATTTTTCTTGATCAATCACGTCCATAACTGAAGCTGCTGAACGCAGTGAAACTTCGTGTTCTCCCGAGCGTCCACCAAAAAGAATCCCGATCCTAAATCTCTTCATACTTAGCCACCTCTCTAGTGAATCATTGCAAACAAATTTATTATCCTATTCTTATTTTATGTTATCGAAAGGGAAAAGACTAATAGTTAGACGGTTAAAGTTAAATCGGAAATCCCCGCCGGAAAAGGCGGGGATTCGCAATTATTACTTCTATTCCTTTTCTGCTTTAGCTGCACTGATAATCTTTTCTGTATCCTGTGGCGGCACTTCCTCATAGTGGGAGAAAGTCATCTTGAATAACCCGCGTCCCTGAGTCATCGAGCGCAGATCGATAGCGTATTTGAACATCTCTGCTAGAGGAACCTGTGCCTTTATCGTTTGGAACCCACCACTAGGCTCCATCCCCTGGATACGTCCGCGCCTTCCGTTAAGATCGCCCATGATATCGCCCATGAAAGCTTCGGATACCGTTACTTCAACATTCATAATCGGCTCCAAAAGCACTGGGTTGGCCTGCTCCATCCCTTTACGGAAAGCCATTGCTGCAGCAATCTTGAAAGCCATCTCCGAAGAATCCACAGTATGATAAGAACCATCATAAAGTGTAACACGAACCCCTACCACTGGATAACCGGCAAGGACCCCTTCATTCATCGCTTCAAGAATACCTTTTTCCACTGCAGGGATATATTGACGCGGGACTGCCCCGCCAACAATCTGGTCCACAAACTCAAAGCCCTCACCGCCCTCGAGAGGCTCCAACTTTAGGAATACATGCCCATATTGTCCACGGCCGCCGGACTGCTTCTTATGCTTACCCTCGACCTGCGTCTGTCCGCGGATTGTTTCCTTATATGGAACCTTAGGAGCAGTAAGCTCTACTTCTACACCAAATTTATTTGCTAAGCGGTTAACGATAATCTCTAAGTGCAGTTCGCCCATCCCAGAGATAACCGTCTGCCTCGTTTCCGCATTACGCTCTACCCTAAAAGTAGGATCTTCGTCTAGGAAACGATTCAACCCAGAAGCAATTTTGTCTTCTTCACCTTTTGCCTTCGCATTTACAGCAAAGGAGATCACTGGCTCGGGGAATTCAATGCCTGGGGAAATTACTGGGTTTGATTTTTCGGCAAGCGTATCACCGGTAGAAGTAACCTGCAGCTTGGCAACAGCGGCGATATCACCAGCTACAACCTCATCAACAGGGATCTGATTCTTACCGCGCATCAAAAATAGCTGTCCTACTCTTTCTGCCTTTTCCTTGCTGGCATTGTAGATTTGAGAATCGCTTTTTAGCGTTCCTGAATAGACGCGAAAATAATTCACCCGGCCAACATAAGGGTCAGCTAGTGTTTTAAAGACAAAGGCTGCTAATGGGCCTTGCGCATCTACCTTCAGCTTCACTTTTTTCTCCCCGCCAACTGTATCTACCTCTACTTCACTCACATCTGTAGGGGAGGGAAAAGTAGTGATTAATGTCTCTAAAAGGGGTTTGGTACCATAGTTGCGGGTAGCGGCACCGCAAAGCACCGGATAGACCTTCCCTTCAAGGACACCCTTACGCAGACCACTCTGAACTTCTTCCTCAGTAAGCTGTTCACCCTCTAAGTACTTCATCAAAAGCTCATCATCACTCTCAGCGACTGCCTCGACTAGCTTTTCTCGGTATCCTTCAACCTGGTCTTCTAAATCACCAGGCATCTCTTCCTCCTGGTATTCTCCCTTGTCGTTAAAAATAAGGGCTTTCATCTTCAACAGGTCTACTACACCGCGGAAACCTGCCTCTTTGCCGATCGGAATTTGCAGTGCAACTATGCTCATGCCAAATACTTTACGTAGCTGTTCGAAGACAGACTCAAAATCAGCATTTTCCCGGTCGAGCTTATTAACAAAAACAAGACGTGGTAATTTGCGCTGATCAGCATAGCCCCAGACATTTTCCGTGCCTACTTCCACACCGGAAACAGCGCAGACTGGAACAATAGCAGCATCAACAACACTCAGCGCTGCCCGCACATCACCGATAAAATCAAAGAAACCAGGTGTATCGAGAATGTTTATCTTATGATCGTTCCACTCCAAAGGAGCTAAAGCAGTATTAATGGTTATCTGCCTTTTTGTTTCGTCAGGATCATAATCGGTTACCGTTGTTCCAGCATCTACACTGCCAAGACGGTTGATGGCCTTCGCGGTAAAGAGCATTGCCTCCGTAAGAGAAGTCTTTCCCGCACCACCATGCGAGATAATTGCTACATTGCGAATCTTATCGCTTTCATAAACTTTCATTACTTAACCTCCTCGTATAATTTGATTGGAAACACATATTGCCAAGGGGCGCTGCCCCTGATTACAATCAACATAGGTTGGTCAGGGTTCCTCTTTTCCTCCCTGTAGCAGCGACTACTTTTTAAAGAGTGAGTCTCTGAGTTTAACGGTTAGTTCTGATGCGTGGGCTGAGCG
>JAAZDR010000144.1 GCA_012512705.1 Bacillota bacterium | reverse complement strand
GTCTACCTCTGGCAGCATTTGGCGCAAACAGAAAAAGCACCCCCAGGTGATATCGAGGCCCAGCTGGAGGAGCTTGAGGCAGAAGCAGATTTGCTGCGAGAACAAAATGAACTCCTGCAGGAGGAAACTGCCGCCCTCGAAGAAGAACGAGACAGCCTGCAGCGGCAGTTAGAGGAAGCGAAAGAGGCTGCAGCAGTAGAAATTCGACGCCAGCCCAAGGAAGGCTGGGAGCAGTATTTTCCCGACCCTGAAGAAACCACATTAAAGGGTGAATCTATAGAGAACGTCCGGGAGCTGCTTGGCGAGCCTCCATTTAAGATCCGCAGTATCGCCGAAAATGAAGCACATAATCATGAAATATGGATCTTCCAGCCTTTTGAAGAGGACACCTCCGGCCTTTATCTCTTCTTCAAGGGCAATAAGCTGTGGCGCTCCATGATTGACGAATTCAACGGGCTCTTTGGCTCCCAGCTCTTAGAGGATGAAGAGTTCTGGATGGAATAACTAAATTTTAGTGCCCCTCCCAGAACTGTTCCTGGCCTTCCAGAAAGACACAGAGCACCTGGCCGGACTCTTTCCAGGCCAGTGCGCTTTCCTCCCCGATATAGCGGAAATGCCAGGGCTCATAGATATAGCCGGTGATCCGCTGCGAATCAAGGGGGTAGCTCATCGCAAAACCAAAACGGTGGGCGTTCTCCGCCAGCCACCTACCCGGCTGGGTATCGGCAAAAGCCTGTGTTTTGTCAACACTCGTCCCCCCAAAATCAACCACTGTTCCTAACTGATGCTCCGATTGGCCGGCACGTGCACTGAAGGTATTCGCCTTTTCTTCGCCATTTCGTTGAGCGTAGTCGCGGAAGAGGCGCTCTTGTGTCTCGTAACTGCGGTAAGCGGAGATGACAAAAAGCTCAACCCCCTCTTCACGCGCCGCCTCGCACATACGAATGAGGTTCTCACAGGCTTCCTGCCGCAGATAATACTTCCACTGCCGCTGAGCGGGTTTGATATACTCAGCCGGTATAGGCACCAGGTCTGTCGGCGCATAATCACCGAGCGTGGTCTGCTTCGTCACCAGTGCTAGCAGGTAATCCCCATCTTTGATCTTCAGTATCTCCCCTGGCGGCGGGGGGTAAGGCGAAGGCTTGTCCCCTCCCAGCTCCTCATCCGGCGGCTCTTCCTCACCCGTCCCAGGTTCCGGTTCCTCACCAGCAGACCCTGACGGCTCCAGATCGGTTTCGGTTTCGGCTTCAGCTTTCTCTTCTTCATCCGAATTGTTAGCGCCGCCCTCCGGGTTCTCCTGTTTCTCTGTTTCCCCAGGAGAAAGTGTAAACACCTTTTCCCCGTAAGACAAAAGATAATCCCCATAGCAGCAGGCAGCCACGAAAAAAGCTGCCAGAAAGAGACCGAGAAACGCAGCTATTTTCCATTTATCACCCCTTAAAAAAAACTTCTTCTCTTTCGCTGCCATATCTAACCCCTTCCTCTGTTACAAAGCCCATTAATATTGTCCAACCTTGCTTTTCCATGATCTATTTCTCCACAAGGGGCAGCAAACCTTTTCCTCTTCCAAACTGTATAAATTTCCCTGGCACTTAGCTTGAACTTCCTGCTGGAGTAATATACCTCTTAGGACAGTCATTTACACCCCAGGTAATTTTTTATCTCCTCAGCCGCTTGCCGGTGATCAGCTGCTACGAATACAGCGGAAAAATGATGTTTTTCCGGTTTGGAGTCGTTATAAAGCCGGTCATAGTAATCAGTGCATAAAATGCGTACTACCTGCGCCAGGTCCCGTTTTTCCAAACACTGATATAGTTCCGCGACGGTTTTCTTCCTCAGCCGCCGAGAAATTGATTCTATCGCTCTTTTAATTTCCGCAGCGTCGATATCCGTCTCCAGGGCATTGTAATCTTCAAGGATATTTTGCACCCTTTTATCCAGCGGCGCCTCCACCAGCAGGTGTTCCCCCTCCTGCATAGCCGAAACCAGTGCCTGCGGCAGGAAAAGAGCCCCGATCCGCTTTCCTTCGCCCTCAACAATTAGATAAGGGAAATCTTGATACTGGCGCAGCTTCATATAGAGACGCGCCTCGAAATCCTTCTGAGTCACCTTTTCCCCCATACCGATATGCCCAAAAACTGAGCCGCGGTGATTGGCTAACCCCTCGAGGTCAATTGCCGGGCAGCCGTCAGCAGCGAGGGATTGAACGATTCTTGTTTTTCCCACCCCGGTAAGCCCGTGGATTACATATATCCGCTGACCCTGGAAATTGTACTCTTTCAGCTGGCGAAAAATAAAACGCCGGAACGCCTTGTAGCCACCTGCCAACTGCCAAGCCTCAATATTCATGAGCCTTAAAGCAGTGACCACGGAACGGCTGCGCAGCCCTCCCCTCCAGCAGTAGAGCACCGGAGTACGGCCGGCAGAGCGGTCGAGGATTTTTCTGACAATCTGCGGCAGACGCGAGGCGGCGATCTCCAGCCCCCGCAGGCTGGCCTGCCCAGGACCCTCTTTATGATAGATAATCCCTAGTTCGCGGCGCTGTTGATCATCGAACAAGGGAACGTTATAAGCACCCGGTATCGAGCCGCACTGAAACTCAACCGGTGAGCGCAGGTCAAAAAAACCCGCCTCTTCCATCTCCATTACCTGGGAAATTTTCAACTCCCCTACCATCAAAAACCCCCGCTCTACTTATACTTGCTGA
Organism: Bacillota bacterium; assembly: GCA_012512705.1. GTDB lineage: Bacteria > Bacillota > Dethiobacteria > DTU022 > JAAZDR01 > JAAZDR01. The sequence continues at coordinate 4,657 of JAAZDR010000144.1, read as the reverse complement.
CCTAATTATTTTACACCATATGTCGAAGTTGCAGAAACAGTTTCGGATTTTCTTGCCCGCTCTGCATCTAATTTCTTCATCGACCTTAAAAACCAGATCCCGGTCAACAGCGCTGACAGGGAATCGGCAAACGGCGCAGCGTGCAGCAGTCCTTTAAGGCCCCATAAGCGTGAGAAAATGAGCAGCGCCGGGATAAGAAAGATAACCTGCCGCGTAAGCGTCAAAAACATCGCTGTGCGGGACTGCCCGATCGCCTCGAAAAAGCTGGAGCCGATAATCTGAAAACCGACCACCGGCATGCACATAAGCCAGGTAAGGATCACAAAGCTGCCGAACTCCAGCAGCTCCGGGGAGCGGTTAAATAAAGCAATTAGCTGTTCCGGAAACAGCCTTGTTATTATGTAACCTGTAACAACAATAACTGTAGCAGCTATAATCGCCAGTTTAGTCGCCTCTTTTACCCGCTCATATTTTCGAGCCCCATAGTTAAAACTGATAATCGGCTGGACGCCCTGCCTGATGCCGATCACCGGCATGAACAGGAGCGTCATCAGACTGTTTACTACCCCCATGCCGGAAACAGCGATATCCCCGCCGTAAAACAACAGGCTCTTATTTAAAATCACATTTAATAAACTGCTCACCATCTGCAGTGCAAACCCTGGGATCCCTAACGAAGTTATCTTGACGACAACATACAGCTTTAACTTCATATATTTTGCCAGCAGCTTATTTCTCGAACGTTGGCCGAGAAAGTAAGAAACAACCCATGTGGCAGAGACTCCCTGCGCCAAAACAGTCGCCAGAGCCGCCCCAGTCATTCCCATTTTGAGGCCATAGATAAAAATCGGATCGAGCAGAGTGTTCAACCCTGCACCCAAAAACATCGTCAACATGGCGATCCGCGGGCTGCCGTCAGCGCGGACAAAATTATTCATGCCCATACTGACAGCTTGAAAAACGGCGCCGAAGAAAATAATGCGCATGTATTCCATGGAATAAGGCAGAATGGCTTCGCTAGCGCCAAATAAAACCAACAAGGGCTTCAGGAAAATCTGTCCCAGAATCACGAAAACGACCCCGGTAATGACGAGCAAGACAAAAGCGTTACCGAGAGCGTGCTCTGCTTCCTTCTTTTTCCCCTCCCCCAGCCTGATCGAGAATAACGTTGCCCCGCCGACACCGAATAAGAGGCCCATAGACATAAGAATAATCATGATCGGGAAACCGATGGTGATCCCCCCGATACCGTTAGGACCCACGCTATTGCCGATAAAAATGCGGTCAACGACATTATATAAAGAGTTAACTACCATGCCGACAATCGCCGGCACGGAATATTCGACCAAGAGTCTTGAGATCTTTTCCTCTCCCAGTGGGTTTTTGCTGCTCATCTACTGCTCCCTCCAATGCCAATCTCTTTTTCAAATTTGCCTGCTCTACTTTCTGCACCATCTTTTCCAAAACAGCGAAGACCTTCTCCCAGTCTTCTTCATCAATTCCCTCATTGAGAAATTCATTCCAGCACCAAATTTTCTTTCGTATCTCGTCCCTGCATCCCCTGGCCCGTTCCGTAAGGTAGACCCGGTTACAGCGTTTATCAGCAGTATCCCGATCCTTTTTTATGTAACCTTTTTTCTCCAAAGACTTAATTGCACGGGCTGTCGCCGACTTATCGATATAAAGATAGGATGAAAGCTTATCCTGCGTCACCCCATCTTGTTTATAAAGATAAAGCAGAAAAGCACACTCCGCCGAAGTAATATTAAACTCTTTCAAAGTATAATTAATATACACCTGTGCTTGACGGTGTAAGATGGAGATCAAACGTCCGATATTCTTCAAAACATTTTCCCCCTTAGTTGACATATCAACTATTATAGAGCTCTATAATTGAGAAGTCAACAATTTTTCTGATTCAAGCCGAAAAAAATAAAGCAGAGAGCCGGGTGTAAACACACAGGGACGGTTCTTCTGTGTCTTTTTATTACGACACAAGAAAACCGTCCCTGTGTGCTGCTCCAAACCAAATGGAAAGGAGATTAACTTAAATTTTTCGAAACGTGTCTTGATGGGGGGCAGTACATGTCTTATTAGGCATGCTTTGCTTTTTCTTCGCTTTCAATAATTTTCTGTTTTGAGCTTTTAGACCGATAGTCCATAATGAAGTAGAGCAAAATCCCGCTGATTAATCCCTGGGCAGGGCCAAGGGTTGCTATGATTCCAGCCATCGTCATCGCTACCGCCCGCTGTTGATTGTTTTCTAACATACCCATCCCGATATTACCGCAAGCGATTACCTGCACCGCCATCGTTAGACCAAAGAAAATATCAAAAGCAGGCCTAATTAAAGTAACTAAGGGCATCAGCATAACCGCAATTACTGTCGCTGCCCGGAAAGTACCCAAGCCGTCCCAGATGGAATCAAGAGTGCGCCGCCCCATCTTATATCTCTCAACTATAGGCACGATGCCTGCTGCCCAAAGGGGGCCGTTCATGGGAATCCAGGGGGCAAAAAGGGACATAAAGCCATTGCGGATAGCGTTTACAAGATTGGAGCGCGATGCGTTGACATCAATCGTCTCATCGTCTCTGTCCTTCTGGCCATCCCTAATAATACTCTGAGCGAGGATCAGATCGCCGAAAGCGATAATATAGGCCATGACTGCCATCGGCACAGCTAATGCAAACAGCCGCGGCTCAGGAAAACCTAACCCGAAGATAGTATAATTCTCCAAAACCGTACCAATGTTTAATGGCGTAAAAGACCACTGTATCTCGGGTAAAGGGAGCTCCCTTATAAGCAGCGGTCCAGCTATGATCGCAAATATCTGGGCAGGAACAATCCCCAAGCCTTTAATGATTTTGAAGCGAACTGTTTTTTTTGCCAGCTCATCAAGCGTTGTAGAGTAAAGGAAGAAAAAGGAAATTATGATCGAAAGCGTTACTGTTATCGGCGCCTTAGGAAGGCGAACATTAACCACATTAAGCGCTGCAGCAAAACCAGCACCGAGAATAATTCCGCTTCTAATCGATGTGGGTACAATGCTTACCAGCTTCGCCCCAAGTTTAGTAATACCCATGAAAAAGAACAGAAATGCCACCAGCATCTGCAGGGCAATCATTGCCTTAATCCTTTCCGGACCCAGGGCAAAGCCAGAAAGATAAGTGATTGTTAAAGGTAAAGCCGGGGTAATCCAACCGGGAACAACAGGATCTCCAAGGTGTGCAGGCACCGCATACATCAATGCGTTAAAAACGGCAAAAGTAAGAGCGATCTCAAAAGATTCGATGCCAAATACATCCATCGTGATCGCAGTTCCTGCCCCAAGGCAGGCTACCCCTAAAAACATCGCTGCTAAACATTCGATCCAGGACCAGCGGTAGTGAATCAGCGGAAGCCGAAGCTTAAAGATGCCTAAAGGGATATAAGGCTGCTCTCCCCCTAATTTCCGCTTTAAAAGCGGGAAAGTTCTCCTTTCTATAAACTCTTCAGCCCTCAAGCAAAATCCCTCCTTTACCTAAAAATGCTCCCCATCCTGCCGCTGCAGCTCCTTTAGATTAGCTTAAAGCTTTATACCATTATCACCCCCGTTTTTCTCTCTATGTTCCGCAGTAAAATTGAAACAGTGTCTCTTTTTTATATATTATTTGCAAAATTTGTGCCAACTTATCACTAAAAACTCTTTTTATCAAAAGGATTAAGAATGCCCTTATTCCGTCTTTCCAGGTGAGCATAAATTAACACACCTCCTAGCAGAAGATAAATGCCAACTAAAAAAGCGCTCCTTATGAGCGCTTCTGCACATTTTGTCCACGCTTTTTCCCCTTGATTTCCAGCGAACACCCCTATTCTTCTCCAAAATATTTATCCATTCTTCTTTTAAGGGAGAAGCGTGTCATGCCGAGGGACTCCGCAGTTTTAGTCAGATTCCAGCGATACTTAATTAAAGCGTGGCGGATCAGCCTCTGCTCAATTCCGGAGATAAATCGTTCCATGGAAAAACCTTCACTTTCATAACTGCTCTTGGAAAAAAACTGCTGTAAATACTCTTCCAGCTCACGCGCCAAATCTGCCCCAGTTTGCTTGAAATTTCCCTCACCGCTAATTTCTATCCCTGCCGCACTGTCCGCCAAAAGATTTTTCTCTTCCCCGCTGCCCTGCTGCGCATTTTTGACGCCCAGCTCTACGGGCAGCATCTCTGCATCCAGGTATTCATCTCCGTCGCTGCTCAAAATAACAAGACGTTCCATGAGATTTTTTAATTCTCGAACGTTCCCAGGCCACTGGTATTCCAGCAGAAACTCTTGTAAAGCCCCAGCCAACTTCTTCTTTTTTTTACCTAAAGAACGGCAGAACTTTTCTACAAAATATTCGGCCATCGGGAGAATATCTTCCCGCCGCTGACGCAAAGGAGGGATTCTCAAAGGAACGACATTTAAACGATAATAAAGGTCTGCCCTAAACCTGCCTCTCTTCACATGGTCGTAAAGCACCTTGTTCGTGGCGGCAATGATGCGAACATCCACTGTAATATCTTTGGTGCCGCCAATTTTTTTAAAAGATTTATTTTCCAAAAACCGCAATAACTTTACCTGGGCACTCTGGGGAAGTTCGCCGACCTCATCTAAAAACAGAGTGCCGCGGTCTGCAAGC
>JAAZDR010000143.1 GCA_012512705.1 Bacillota bacterium | reverse complement strand
TTCTTATACCGGCCGTTGGCTGCAGCCGTTGTTGGAAAAAGGTCAACGCGGAGAGTGCTATCCGGCTTCAGCTTCCACTAGTTTGTAGTTAGGGGGTGTTTTCTTGTATACAGAAATTGCGCTAAAGTTGGAGAATATCCCTAATCGGCCCGGAGTATATCTAATGAAGGATGAAAACGGTGCTGTTCTCTATGTAGGCAAAGCCCTCTCTCTACGCTCTCGTGTGCGTTCATATTTTCAGGCCGGGCAGAAACACTCGCCACGCATTGCAGCCATGGTTAAGCGCGTCCGCGATCTGGACTATATCGTTACCGATAGTGAAGTAGAGGCCTTGATCCTTGAATGCACACTAATTAAAGAGCACCGGCCGCGCTACAATGTGAGCCTTAAAGATGATAAGAGCTATCCTTATCTTAAGATAACAAATGAACCCTATCCGCGCCTTTTTTTTACCAGGCAGCCCGAAAAAGTCGACGGGCGTTATTTTGGCCCGTATACGAATGTGGGTGCAGTGCGTGAAACGATTAAATTTTTAAAAAGGCTTTTCCCCCTGCGCAGCTGCCGCCAACCGTTAAAAGGGGAGCCGTGGGGACGTCCCTGCCTCAATTTCCAGATGAAGCGCTGCTTAGCCCCCTGTCGGGGTGCAAAAGCGGTATCCCCGGAAGAATACGGTCAACTGGTTGAACGGCTGGCACTCTACCTTGAAGGGAAACAGGGGGATCTGCCGCAGCGGCTGCAAAGCGAGATGGAGGAGGCAGCGGCAAACCTGGAGTTTGAACGGGCAGCGCGTTTACGTGATCAGCTCCACTCTTTGCAGCAGCTGTCCGCGCGCCAGAAGATGATTGCTGATGATGAAGGTGATCGGGATATACTTGCGCTTGTGCGTGATGAGAAAACTGCCAATGTACAGCTTTTTCAGGTCCGTGGCGGCAAGCTTACCGGGCAGGATTTTTTTCTGCTCTCCAATACTGAAGACGTCGATGATGCAGAAGCGATGAGCGCCTTCCTCAAAAGCTATTACCACCAAGCTGCAATTGTTCCACGCGAGATTCTTCTTTCTGTTGAACCACAGGAGGAGAAGTTATTGCAGTCGTGGCTGCGCAAACGGCGTGGTGGAAGCGTTACCTTGAAGCAGCCCCAGCGCGGTTCCAAGCGCGAATTGTTGGAACTCGCCTTGCGTAACGCCCGACTGCAGGTCGAGGAACGCAGGTGCCGTCAGGAAAATAGCTCTAGTGATGCAGCACTTGTGGAACTGGCACGCCTTTTAGGGACTGAGGAGCTGCCACAGCGTATTGAAGGTTATGATATCTCTCATTGTTCCGGCGAAGAGACGGTCGGCTCCATGGTTGTTTTTATCGGTGGAGAGCCTTCGAAAGCGAACTATCGCCGTTTTCGGATTAAAACATTGGAGGCTATAGATGATTATGCTGCCCTGCAGGAGGTTTTGCGTCGGCGATTGGAACGTAAAGAGCTGCCGCTACCAGACCTGATGCTTATCGACGGCGGTAGGGGTCAGCTTTCTTCAGCATACAGGGTACTGCAGGAAAAGCGGATGGAACATTTACCTCTTCTTTCCCTGGCTAAAGAAAGGGAGCATATTTTTTTAGTGGGGCAAGAAGCACCGCTGGTTTTGCCAGCGCAGAACCCAGCTTTAAAATTACTACAGCATCTGCGGGATGAAGCTCACCGTTTCGCTGTCTCCTATCACCGGGAACGACGGCAAAAAAGTGCTTTTCGGTCGTTCTTGGAGAGTGTCCCCGGAATCGGTCCTAAACGACGCCGGTCATTGCTCAGCCATTTCGGCAGTATAGAAGAGATTTACAATTCAACTGAGGAACAGTTGAGCTCAGTAGCAGGGATGAACCGGAGGGTTGCCCGCACACTTTATCAGTATTTACACGGAGAGGAGAAGTAATATGTCCTACAAAATGCTGGCTCTTGATCTGGATGATACCTTGCTGAACGAACATTCACAGGTCTCTGAGCGCAATCAATGGGCTGTTAGCGAAGCTATAAAGTGTGGTATCCTGGTAACGATCGCTACGGGGAGGATGTTTTGTTCTGCGCGCCGTTTTGCTGCACAGCTAAAAATCAATTCTCCGATAATCAGCTATCACGGCGCGCTGATCAAATCCCCGGTTACAGATGCTGAATTATGGCATCGCCCGGTTCCGCCCGCACTAGCGAAGGAGATCATTGGCCGGGCAGAGGACAGGGGTTTTCATGTTAATCTTTATATAGAGGACAGGCTTTATGCCCACGAAGAGAATGAATACACCCGCTATTACGAGGACTTTGCCGGAGTGGAAATTACCCCTGTGGGGGATTTGAAAAGATTCGTGGTCTGCTCTTCTGTTGCTCCGACTAAACTGACAATAATCGACTGGCACGGCAGAATCGAGGAACTGGAATCAGAGCTGAACAATGATTATGAACATAAGCTTTCCATCTTACAGTCACGGCCTTATTTTTTAGAGATTACAGATAAAGAGGCTACTAAGGGACAAGCTTTGCGCTACCTTTCTGAGAACTTTGGGATCCGTCGCGAGGAGAGCATAGCTGTGGGAGACAGCTACAATGACCTCGACATGGTCGAGTTTGCCGGGCTAGGTGTAGCGGTAGCCAACGCCCGCCGGGAGGTGCAGGATGCGGCCAATATTGTTACAGCGACAAATGTCGAAGACGGTGTGGCGATGGTAATTGAAGAATTTATTTTAAAAAAAAGTTAGAAAATTTTACTTAAGAAAAATGATCGCGGAGATGAAAGGGGGGAAAAACCCTGCCAAAAGAAATATGGAAATCTTTAAAAAAAACTCCCGTTTTTGCAGGCTTGAATGAAGCCACTCTTAAAGATATTGCCCGCTTAATGGTTGTTAAAGCATATAAGCGAGGCGAGATGATCTTTGCTGAGGGGGATGCGGGTGAGGCCATTTTTATTTTAAAACAAGGCCGGATCAAGCTGACAAAAGTAAATCCTGACGGAAAAGAGCAGATCTTGCATTTTGTAGAACCGGGTGGCATCTTTGCCGAAGTGGTACTCTTTGATGCCGGCCCTTATCCGGCCACGGCTGAAGTTATAGAGGATGCTCGGGTGGGGATGCTCCTAAACAGCGACCTTGAAGGACTTGTTTGTAAGTCTCCGAAAATCGCCTTACAGATGCTGCGGTTAATGAGCCGGCGACTGCGCGCCGCCCAGCGGACAATCCGCGACCTTGCCCTCCATGACACCTATAGCCGCTTGGCAGGGGTCCTTCTGCGTTATGCACGCAAGGATGGGATCCGGCGAGCTCAGGGTATAGAGTTGGAGCTATTCCTCACCAGACAGGAATTGGCAAATTTTATCGGGACAACGCGAGAGACTGTGGCAAGGATCTTGTCCAAATTTCAGGCGGACGGTTCAGTTAAAATTAGGAAAAGAGGTCAGCTTCTAATAGATGAAGAAAAGCTGCGCTCCTGGGTTTAATAGCGGCCCACCTTCGGAGGCTGCCTGCCTTGGCAGCAATAAATATATCCGGATTTGAAATGTCGATGGACAGCAGGTATTATTTTCACAGAAAAATATCATTGACAAATTTAGGATAATATTATAATATATGAATGAGATCTCATTCATAAAAAGACAGAAAAACTGGTGTTGATATGGAAACAGCTAAAAAGGCAGATAAGAAAGAACTTATTCGTGAAGCAGCGATTAGGGTGATTGCCCGTGAAGGCTTTTATGGAT
>JAAZDR010000142.1 GCA_012512705.1 Bacillota bacterium | reverse complement strand
GCACCCATTTTATCAAGGTAAAGTCGAAGTGAGCCTAAAGGCATGTGTTCGTGACCTCAATGATTTTGCGATCTGGTACACACCCGGAGTTGCCGAACCCTGTAAAAAAATTGCTGAAAACAAAGAAGACGTCTATAAATACACCAACAAGGCAAACTTTGTCGCCGTTGTCTCCGATGGCACAAGAGTATTAGGTCTGGGAGACATCGGCGCTGAAGCCAGTATGCCCGTTATGGAAGGTAAAGCTTTGCTCTTTAAATACCTAGGCGGCGTTGACGCCTTCCCTATCTGCCTCAACACAAAAGATCCGGAGGAGATTATCAACATTGTCAAAGCTCTTCAACCTTCTTTTGGGGGGATAAATCTCGAAGACATCTCCAATCCAAAATGCTTCTACATCCTTGATCGTTTACGCGAAGAGTGCCATATCCCTGTCTTTCATGACGATCAGCAGGGGACAGCACTTGTAAACCTCGCTGGTTTAATCAACGCACTAAAAATTGTTGGCAAAAAACTTGACCAGGTAAAAATAGCTATTATAGGTGCCGGGGCTGCCAACATCTGTACTGCTCGCCTTTTCTTCGCTGCAGGAGTAGATCCGACCAAGGTGATCGTATGTGACAGCAAGGGCATCCTGCATAAAGGCCGCAGCGATATAGAAGGGCATCATCAGTACAAGTGGGAACTCTGCTTGAAAACCAACACTGAAGGGCGTACCGGCGGTGCTGCTGAAGCGATCGAAGGTGCCGATGTTGTCATCGCCCTCTCCAAACCCGGTCCGGATACGATCAAGAAAGAATGGATTGAAGGCATGGCCGAAGATGGGATCGTTTTTGCCTGCGCTAACCCAATCCCTGAAATCTGGCCTTGGGAGGCCAAAGAGGCAGGGGCAAAAATTGTTGCTACAGGACGCTCAGACTTCCCTAACCAGGTTAACAACTCCCTTGGCTTCCCTGCTGTTTTCCGCGGTGCTCTTGATGTCCATGCCAAAACGATTACCGATGGCATGTGTATAGCAGCTGCTAAAGAGCTTGCCCAGTGTGCTGCCGACAAAGGCCTAAACCCAGAAAAAATTTTACCGGTTATGAGCGATGCAGACGTCTTCCCAAGAGTGGCTACAGCTACAGCATTGCAGGCGATTGAAGAAGGGGTTGCCCGTCTGAAACTCAGTAGAGATGAAATTTATGAAAAAGCAAAAACTATGATTAACAGGGCACAGGAAATGACGAATATCCTTATGGAGAAAAAGATCATCCCTGAAGCTCCTGCAGAGTAGATATAATTAGAGGATAACCTAACCTCCTTTGCCCGTGTTTTTGAATATGGGTAAGGAGGTTAGGTTTAACTACATCACAGGATTTAAGGAGGAAAAACAGCAATGGCGAACGAAGCGGCTAAAGTAAATATCTATATCATGGGCAAAAAATACAGTGTCCCTGATTCTCTAACAATCTTGAACGCCATGGAATACGCTGGCTATCAATTAAAAAGAGGCTGTGGCTGCCGTGCTGGCTTCTGCGGCGCTTGCGCTACTGTTTATCGTACTGCCGGTGATACGGAGCTAAAGGTTGCCCTTGCCTGTCAGACCATAGTAGAGCCGGAAATGTATCTGACGCAGATCCCCTTCTTCCCCGCACAAAAAGCAGAGTATGATGTTGCCCAATTGGAACCTAAAGCAGCCCAGATTGCCCAGTACTACCCCGAGATTTTTCGCTGCCTGGGCTGCAACTCCTGTACCAAGGTGTGCCCGCAGGATCTGAATGTCATGCAGTATATAGCTTATGCCCAAAGGGGAGAAATCGATAAGGCTGCTAGTGAGTCTTTTGATTGTGTAATGTGTGGGCTTTGTGTTTCCCGCTGTCCTGCTCATATTGTTCATTATAACGTAGGAATTCTTGCACGGCGTATCTATGGCAAACATATTGCGCCTCCGTCTGAACATCTTCGCCAGCGGGTCGAAGAGATCGAAAACGGTAAATTTGACGCTGAGTTGGAAGAATTAATGCGAGCAGATCTCGCAGAACTCAAAGAGATGTACAACAGCCGCGAAATTGAAAAATAGTGGGAGAACAAATATTTAGTGGAGGAGGCCTTTTTATATGTCTTATACACCGGAGATGAGGGAACTTATTAAAAGAGTTGATGCTACCAGGAGTAAACGCCTTGGCCATGACTTCCCGCGCATGACCCCTAAAGAACGCATAGAAGCGCTGGAAAAATTTCATCCTGATTATATAGAGAGTGGCTTTCGCGCTTTGAAAGTTGGCGTAAATAAAGGGGATAAGGTTCCCCAGGAGCTGGCTGATTATATAGAGGCCCGTAGCAGGATTGAAAATATAGAGATTGATTTAGATGAAATCGCCTACGATGTTGATGTCCTCATCGCTGGGGGGGGCGGTGCTGGGGCAGCAGCTGCACTTATGGCCCAAGAGGAGGGCGCCAGTGTATTACTAACCACCAAATTGCGTTTTGGTGATGCGAACACGATTATGGCCCAAGGAGGCATCCAGGCAGCGGATAAGCAGAATGATTCACCTGCTATACACTACCTTGATGTAATGGGTGGTGGCCGTTTTGCCAATATTCCTGAGCTTGTGCGGGCATTGGTCAATGACGCCCCGCTAGTAATTAAATGGCTGGAAGATCTGGGGGCGATGTTTGATAAAGATGAAAAGGGAACGATGCTCACCATTCACGGTGGAGGGACTTCCCGTAAGCGGATGCATGCGGCTAGGGATTATACTGGTGCGGAGATTATGCGCACCCTACGCGATGAGGTGCGCAATCGTGGTATCGAAGTTATCGAGTTTAGCCCTGTTGTTGAGCTTATTCTCGATGAAGATGGCAGGGCTGCTGGTGCTGTTTTATATAATTTAGAAACCGAAGAATATTTAGTAGTCAGAGCAAAAACTGTAATTTTTGCTATGGGTGGATCTGGACGTCTGCATTACCAGGGTTTCCCGACTACAAACCACTACGGCGCTACTGGTGATGGCCTTGTGATCGGCTATCGTGCCGGCGCGAAACTGGCCTTTATGGACACTATTCAGTATCACCCCACGGGCGCTGCCTATCCTCCGCAGATTTTGGGACTCCTGGTTACGGAAAAGGTTAGAGGGCTTGGTGCTACTCCTTTAAATATTAACGGCGAACAGTTTTGTCATCACCTGGAGACACGTGATGTAGAGTCAGCGGCAATTATACGCGAATGTAAAGAGAGGAAGTTAGGCGTACCGACACCAAATGGAATAGTTGGTGTTTGGCTTGATTCACCATTAATTGAAAAGATTCATGGCGAGGGAACTATTAAAAGACAGCTGCCGGCGATGCTGCGTCAGTTTTCCCGCTTTAATATCGATATTCGTAAAGAACCGATGCTTATCTATCCTACCCTGCACTACCAGAATGGCGGAATCTTGATTAATGAACACGGGGAGACAAATATTGAAAATTTCTTTGTTGCCGGTGAAAATTCAGGGGGCGTGCATGGACGCAACCGGTTGATGGGTAACTCCCTACTTGATATTCTTGTCTTTGGAAGACGCGCGGGAGCATTTGCTGCACGTAAATCTAAAGATGTTAAGCTAAAATCTTTGACCCTTGCACATGTGCAAAAATATCACCGTGAGCTCGAAGAAAATGGTGTCGATACCGGTGGCCGTGTATCGCCGCTGATTCTCCCTCGCTACCGGCATCGCGAGGCTAACGCTTAGTTTTAATTAAAAAAAGCACGGCCCTGTTTTTAGGCTGTGCTTTTTTATTCCTTTAAAAAATATGTTATAGTGTAATAAAAAAGGATCGATCATGAACAGTAAGGAACAGAAGAGGATAGAAGCTATTTTGAATTTACTCGCACAGTCCTACCCTTTTACTGGGACAGCGCTTCACTACGAAACGCCTTTTCAGCTACTAGTGGCTACAATTCTAAGTGCCCAGAGTACTGATCGACAGGTTAACCGTGTAACAAAAAAATTATTTAGCAAATACCCGACACCGCAAAAGCTAGCGGCCGCAGACCTGGCGGAGTTAGAAGATCTGATTAAGGGGTGCGGCCTTTTCCGCAACAAAAGTAGGAACTTAAAAAAGATGTCGCAGCAACTGCTGGCTCAATATGGTGGCCAGGTTCCGCCAGTTTTAGAGGAACTGGTCAAGCTGCCGGGAGTAGGCAGAAAAACAGCGAATGTTGTTTTGAACAATGCTTTTGGCATCCCTGCCCTGGCCGTTGATACTTATGTCTCAAGAGTTGCACAGCGTCTTAAATTGACTGGCGCCAGCCACGCATCGACGATAGAGAAAGAGCTATGCCAAAAGATACCGCAATCCCTTTGGGGCAAAGCACACCACTGGTTAATCGCCCATGGCCGTAACCTTTGCCGGGCCCGCTCGCCCAGGTGTAAGGAATGCCTGCTCCTTAAGCACTGTCCAACCGGTAAAGAAATTATAAAGAAAGGGAGGGAGAAAATTGACCCTTAAGAGAGCGCTCACCGCAGAGCAGCTGCGTTTTACCTGCAACGCTGATGAACTGGGTTTCAATACAACTGCTGAGCTTTTACCTTGCAAAAACATAATCGGTCAGAAACGTGCAGAAAAGGCGATGGAGTTCGGACTACTGGTCAAGCATGACGGCTACAATATATTCGTAGCCGGTGCTGCAGGAACTGGTAAGAGAAGTTATACGCTGGAGGCTGTCCGCAAAATTGCCGAAAAAGAGCCGGCACCTGATGACTGGCTCTATGTTTATAATTTTGAAAACGATAATGAACCGCTTGCCTTAAATCTCCCTGCCGGTTGGGGTAGTAAATTTAAGATGGAGATCGAAGAGCTTTTAACAGAGCTGCGCGAACTAATTCCAAAAGCCTTTAGCAGTGAGGAATATGAAAGGCAGAAGGCTGCATATTTTAAAAAGCTTCAAGAGATGCGCGCTTCTTTATTAGAAAAGTTTAACCAGAAGGCGGAAGAGGAAGGGTTTGTACTCAAGAAAACTAGCGGCGGGTTTATAACTGTTCCTGTCATAGATGGTAAAGAGATCAGTGACGAAGAATACAACAATCTTGATAATGAAACGCGGGAGCTTTTTGAAAGGAAATCAACAGAGATTCAGCTGAAAGCGATGGATATTATACGCCGCATTCAAAAAGTAGAAAAAGAAGTAAAGGCCAAGGTTAAAAAACTTGATCGACAAACAGCACTTATGCAAACTGGAGACCTTTTTGAAAACCTTCAGCAAAAGTATAAAGAGTTTCCGCGGATTATCCGCTATTTGCAGCTTTTCCAGGAAGATGTTCTTGATAATCTAGATTACTTTCGTTCTGAAGATGAAGATGGAACTGCCGGCTTGCCATGGTTGCAGCGCCAGAAAATTGAACAGCACTCCAGACGCTATGCAATAAATTTAATTGTCGATAATAAAGAGGCGCAGGGGGCACCGGTTGTTATGGAAACAAATCCCACATATTATAACCTCATTGGGCGTATGGAGTATGAAAATCACTTCGGTACGTTAGCTACTGACTTTACAATGATTACTGCCGGCGCACTACATCGTGCCAACGGCGGCTACCTTATTTTACAGGTGCGGGATCTTCTGCAAAACTTGCAAGCCTGGGGCACTTTAAAAAGAGTATTAAAAACTAAGGAGACAAAAATAGAGAACCTCGGAGAACAACTGGCGCTTTTTGCAGTAACTAATATAAAAGCGGAACCGATACCGATCAAGGTAAAAGTGATTCTGATCGGCAGTCCTCTATATTACCACCTGCTCTATAACCTTGATGAAGATTTTCGCAAACTGTTTAAGATTAAGGTAGATTTCTCCACGGAGATGGAGCGTAATCAGGAAAATATAAAGCAGCTCTGTGGTTTTATTGCTGAAGTGTGCCAAAGGAAAGGGATGAGGCATTTTCACAAGGAGGCGGTAGCCGAAGTTATTGAATATATTGCCCGTTTAACAGGAGATCAGCAAAAATTATCGCTTAGTTTTAATGAAATTCTGGAGTTGATCTATGAGGCCGAAGCTTGGGCAAAACTTGAAGGAAGAGAATTAGTATATAAAAATCATGTACAGCAGGCAGTTAAGGCAAAAGAATACCGGTCTGACAAGTATAAAGAGCAGCTTCTAGAGATGATCTCCCGCGGACAAATTTTGATCGATGTTGATGGTGAAACTGTAGGCCAGGTTAACGGCCTGGCAGTAATCGATCTTGGTGAATATCGATTTGGGCGTCCTTATCGTATTACTGCATCAGCCTTTGCTGGCAGGCATGGGATCATTAACATCGAACGGGAAAGCGAGATGAGCGGAAAGATTCACGACAAAGGAGTACTTATTTTAAGCGGCTACCTCGGCCAAAAGTATGCACGGCTGATGCCGCTCACCCTCTCGGCGAGCATCTGTTTTGAACAGCAGTATCATGGTGTGGATGGCGATAGCGCCTCTGGTGCGGAACTTTATGCCCTTGCCTCCGCGCTTTCCGGCCTCCCGGTACAGCAGGGGATAGCGGTCACCGGTTCGGTTAACCAGAAAGGGGATTTTCAGCCTGTAGGAGGGGTAACAGAAAAAATCGAAGGATTCTTTTTCACTTGTAAGATTAAAGGGCTTACCGGGCGCCAGGGAGTGATTATTCCGGAGGGTAATATCAGCAACCTCATGTTATCACCGGAAGTAATAGAGGCTGTAGAAAAAGGTGATTTTAAAATCTATCCTATAAAACATATTACCGAAGGGTTCGAAATTTTGTTTGGTTGTACACCTGATATTGTAGATCAACGTATTATCAAGACCTTAAAACACTTCAACGAACTTACAAAAGGAAGAAGCTGTTGAGGGCGATAATTAACCTGTCTAATCCTCTTGATGGTTAATTAGAAAGGGTGGCGAAGATGCACATAGCTTTAATTGAACCGGAGATACCCAGTAATGCTGGAAACATTGCCCGCACCTGTGTTTTGACCGGGACAAGACTTCATCTGGTGAAACCACTGGGGTTTTCACTGGATGATCGTTATTTGAAACGGGCGGGGCTGGATTATTGGCAGTATTTAGATTTGGAGGTTCACAACACCTTTGTGGAACTGAAAAGTAAATATCCTCAGTCAAACTTTTATTTTTTTACCACAAAAGGGAAGAAATTGTACACTGATATTGTTTATAACACAGAAGACTTCCTGGTTTTTGGCAAAGAAACTGCTGGACTTCCGCAGCATATTTTGGAAGAACACGAATCTAACTGCGTACGTATACCGATGAGCAGCGCGTTAAAACGTTCGCTTAATCTATCAAACGCTGTGGCAATAGCCCTCTATGAAGCTTTAAGAAAACAGTCATTTCCGGGATTGCTTTAGCATTTATAGTAAGTCCAGGTTTCTTCCCTTCAAGTAATAATGAAAGAGCAAAACTTTCAGGGTTGCGGTTAGTGGGATGGCGATAATGACTCCCAAAGCGCCCATTAGGCGTCCGCCAATAAGCAAAACAATAATTATAGTTAAAGGCCTGAGATTCACTGCCTTGCCGAGCAGCATAGGGGAGAGGACAAAAGCGTCAAGGGTTTGAACAACGATATAGATGGCTAAGACTAGCAGCGGATTTGGACTAGTCGGTGTAAGGCTGAGCAACACTGCCGGTATGGTGGCGATTATCGGACCGATATAAAGAATGACATTTAATACCCCGGCCACAAACCCTAAAATTAGGGAGAAAGGCATCCCGATTAATAAAAGGCCGATCCAAGTCAGGATGCCTACCATGGAGCAGCGGAGGATATTACCGCGTATATAAGCGCCCACCTTTCCGTCAATCACATTGAGCACATGGCCTATATCTTTATGGTAAATTTGGGGGAATAAGCGTGTGAAATTTTGTTTTACACGGTTTAGATCCTGTACTAGATAAAAGATCAAGAATAAAAGGCCAAGGACAGTCCAGATATGGGAGATAACAGTTACTGAAGCGGAGGTAAGTTTTACAAATAAACTCTGAAGGTAATAAGGCAGACGATTGAGGTTTTCTAAAATAAACTGCTCCAGGTTATCGCTGAATGTAAAGTTAAATATGGAGTCAAGTTCTTCGATTTCTTGGAGTATAATGCGCAGCGTTTGCCGGAAATCAGTCGCTACATAACGCGTGAGCTGATTAAACTCTTTGAGGATCGTGGGGATGAGCATGTAAAAGAAGGCAAAAATCATAAAGAGCATAATTAATGTTACTATTCCAGCGGCGATGAAGGGCGGTATTTTTTTTTCTACCAAGAAGTTTACAAAGGGGCTGATACAGTAAACGAACAGAACGGCAATGATAAAAAGACTAATTATCGGAGCAAGGGTAACGACAAGGTGGGTAGCTAATAAAAAAAGAAAGAACATCGCTACAAATTTAAACGCTAATCTCCATTCCTTATCTTTTAGCAGAGGCATGATCTTGATTCTCCTTATAATAGTAAAAAATTTCAGCAACTACATTATATAATGGATCCTTAAAAAACAAAAGTCGTTACTTTTTAGGGTCATATTAAATATTTGCTGTCGTAATTTTTACTAGGGAATAAATTTGGAATGGATTTCAGTCTAGCGAGGTGGATTATTGTTGGTATTTAAACAATTGATCACGGCAGCCGGGGTCATATTGGCATCAACAATGGTTGTCATTGGTCTGCTTATTCTGCCGTCGCCGGAGCGAGGCTACCTGCACCAGATTTTCACATGGTGTTGGATTATTATATCTTCACTCGTAGCCGTTGCTTTTTTATTAAGATATTTTAAATATGAGCGAGATAAAAGAACGATGGAAAGAGATAAGCTTCAGCGTCGAATGCGGGGGTAAAAATTATTTTCTATTGTCCTCATTATTACCTTCATCTTTTGCCTGAACACTTATATGATAAGTTGTTGTTTCTGCAATTATAAGCAGGTTTACAGTGAGGGTGTACTGTTTTCCCTCTACTTCAAGGGTGCGCCCATCAATTAGCTTATAGGTAAGATAATGGTTAAGGTTATCGATTTCTGTGCCCTCCAGCTCTTCAGTTATTTCGGTAATTTTTTGTTTGATCCCTAATTCGATAAAGGGTCTTTCTTCTGTTTCCAGCTCAATCTTAATCTCCTGAATTTTTCTCTGCCCGTCGGTGATTTGTTCTGATTCTAATTTTTTTAACCTTTCTGTAG